>JBBAAG010000001.1 GCA_041658405.1 Elusimicrobiota bacterium | reverse complement strand
TTTTTGTTTCATCACAAAGACATTTTTGGGGTAAGCGTTAATGGTTTGTTAGGAACCAGAGTTAAAATAATATCTTTCTTCGCCCATGGAGACACAAAACAACACCGCCCGCCAGTTTCGGATATAAGCTCGACATTCTGAACTTGCCCGTTCTTACGCTGTGCTGATACCAATACCCCGCCTTGTGCACGTAATGTCGTGAATTCCGTATCACGCCATATGCCGGGCACTGCGGGGAATACTGTGATTTTACCATTATGGCTTTGCAATAACATTTCCTGTACACCCGCAGCAGCAGCAAAGTTTCCTTCCAATGTAAATGGGCGGTATTTTAGAGTCGAGTACCCTTTCCCCGACTGGTCGCCGTTACAATGAAAACTATTTCGTAACGTAAACGCGTCAGCAAAAATATCAAGCATACGTTCTGCGTTAACCCCGTCTCCATCCCGTGCGTATATACTGGCCAGCCACGCAAAACTGTACCCGCACCACCGGCTTGTTCCTAGTGTATCGAGGTATTTCAATGAATTTGTAACGATTTTTTGTTCATCCTGACTCCCGCCCGGATAGTTTAAAAGTCCAAGCGGGTGGATTGCCATCAGGTGCGAAAAGTGGCGGTGAGAAACTTTTAACGGATAATTTTGTGCGACAAGTAAGCCTATATTATCATCAACTGCGTAACCCGGAAATTCGGATGAAACACTATGCCAATATTCAGCATCACCGGTATTTCCAAGCTCAGTTGCGAGTTCTGCGGTAGCGTGTAACAGCCAGAGTATAAGCGCGAGGTCATAGTTTGTTATAGTATCAACAAACCACGCATTAGGACGGTTGTCATTGATCTCAGGTGAAGAAGAAAGCTCAAGCACGCGTTTACCATTCACTTTTTTCCGTGAAGTTATTGCATCGACAAAAACCGCAGCGGCGCGCAGGTAAGGATACGCGCGGGTACGTAAAAACTCGCGGTCATTACTATACTTCCAGTGAAGATAAAAATGGTGTGCCAGCCACGCAGCAGTAGTTGCAGAATGTGTATACTGTCTCCACCCGCCGATTTGGTTATTGTTAATATCCGCAGTCATCGGTACATTTAATCCCGGCATACCAAAAAACTCGCGGGTCCATTTCTTACAGTTTCCACGGGTGTCCCATAACCAGTCAACAAAACACTGTCCTTCTTCTAACCGGTTACCGGAATAACATGGCCAGTAACTTAACTCAGTATTTAAATCGTGATGATAATCACCCCGCCACGGGGGAAGTTTTCCGTCATCAGCAGTCCATACGCCCTGCAGTGTTATTGGATACCCACCTTTACGGCTTGTTGCTCCGAATTTGTATGTATCAAGAAACCATTGTTTTTCAATTCTTTTGTTAGGTAATGAAATACACGATTTTTGCCAATAATTATTCCACCATGCGCAGTGGGTTCCAAACATTTCTTTTGTATCACAGGATAATACGTTAGTAACGCGTTCCCGCGCAACCTCCAATGGATCAGTTCCGTCATGATTAGACGTTATTGTCCAAGCGTATACACGTTCACCGTTTTGGTTATGCCACGCTAAATACCCAGCATAACAAAACTTCTCCCATCCCTTTTGCCGGAACGATTGGTAAGTATTACTATCATAACGTTCTACCACCGGGTATCCCAAATGAGTTAACGCTGTTTTATCTGCCGGAACATTTGTAGCGGCATCGCTATTGAATAAAGGATTGTTTAACCGTATAGTAACATCAGTTTTTGCGGGTAATACTATTATTCCCACATTTTCAGTTGCGTGAACGAATATACGGATTGGAGTATTCCCGAGTTGAACATACACTGTTGCGGTATAAAGGTCGAGTTCAGAAAATTGTACTACCGCATCATTATTTGCAACTAATTCTATCCGCCCGGCTGGGATTTTTGTTGGATTTGCTGGGCGGTTATAAGGCTCTTCTAATAAATTCTTTAGTTCGTCATGTTTTCCTTCACGGTGCCAGCGAAGAACGTTGTCGTAAGTGTAATCAGCGGAATGAAATTCCGGGATAACCCGTGTATCCCACAGGTCAGTACGGTCTAATGATATTTTTAGAGGCCTGCCAGTACCCCATACCAACGCACCAAGCACACCGTTGCCCAGTGGTAAACCTTCATCCCAGGTTAGTGCCGGGGTGTCATACCTGATACGTATAGACACTTATTTCTTTTTCCCGCCTTGCTCAAGCGCTAATGTTTTAGTGGTAATATCAGCCACAACTGACGGGCCAAAGTACTGTATCGGCCCGGGATAAACATAACAATCAGTAGATGCCCATTTATCGCGGTTTACTTCCAGTGCTTTAAACGGTTTCCCGTTAAGGTCAACCAGCGCTTTTTGGATCACCGGTTTCTCTTTTCCTTT
Organism: Elusimicrobiota bacterium; assembly: GCA_041658405.1. Lineage (NCBI taxonomy): Bacteria > Pseudomonadati > Elusimicrobiota > Elusimicrobiota bacterium. Next base: position 148,131 of record JBBAAG010000001.1, on the reverse strand, counting down.
CCGCCGTTCAATATTCATCATCATTGTTAAAGGTACACCACCGCAGGTCCATGAAGACGATTTGCTGGTTAGTCCTTTAACAGATGAAAGATAACCGGTTAACGCATTCATCGCCAATACCGCAGCGGTATAACCCAGTGCGTAAGTGTAGTTCGCATCAAAGTTTGATGGCGCACCGCACCGCCCTTCATATCCCAGAAAATGCGTATTAGTTGCGAACTTACCATTATACTTCCCTTCCTTCTTGAGGTCAGAAAGTTGTTTCTTTATCATATCTATTAGCAACTTCTCGGTTTCAATCTGTGACACCTGGACATTACCGTGAGGATCGCGGTCCAGCATTAATTGTGATGAAATCCCGGAGGGTAACGACTTCATTAATGCCGCTAGGTTCTCCGGTAGTTTTGAGATAACAAACACTTTTTTATCGTCTAATCCCGCCATTGCATGAAGTGTTTGTTCGTTCTCTGCTAGTACGTCGTTGAGTACTGCGATTAACTGTTTTATCTCAGGGATAAACTCAACCAATCCTTCCGGGACGAGAATAACGCCAAAATTTTTCTTTACCTCAGCCCGTGCAACGATAACATCTACTATATAATGTACCACCTGCGCGAGGGTAAGATTTCTTGATTTAACCTCTTCACCTATAAGCACAATATTAGGTTGTGTTTTCAATCCAACCTCGAGCGTGATATGCGACGCACTGCGGCCCATTAACCGCACAAAATGCCAATACTTTTGTGCGGAGTTTACGTCCCGGCAGATATTACCAACGAGTTCCGCGTAAATCTTAGTTGCGGTATCAAACCCGAAGGACGCTTCAATCTGGTCATTTTTTAGGTCACCGTCAATAGTTTTAGGTACGCCAATCACGGAAACAGGAAGGTTTTTTATCTTAAAGTATTCAGCTAACAACGCAGCGTTTGTATTTGAATCATCCCCCCCAACTACTACAAGCGCATCAAGTTTATTTGCAATCAAATTATTACTTGCTAACTCAAACTGTTCCGGGGTTTCAATTTTTGTCCGGCCAGACTGGATAATATCAAACCCGCCAGTATTGCGGTACTGGTCCATAAATGGTGCGGTGATTTCTTTCCATTTATTATCAAGGATACCCGATGGCCCGCCAAGGAAGCCGATAAGTTTGTTCTTTTGGTTAGCTTTTTTTAACCCGTCATATAACCCTGCAATAACGTTATGTCCCCCGGGTGCTTGACCTCCGGAGAGTACTACGCCAACCCGCACAATTTTTTTTGTAACAGCCGGGTTTTTACCTTTCCCGAACTTAACCAACGGCATTCCGTAGGTAAGAGGGAAAAGGTTTTTTACGGTATCATAATCCGCAATGCTTTGGGTGGGATTACCAGCTTTCGTAACAACGGCACCGGGGCCGTGTTTCAGGATTGCCGGTAAGACCGGTTTAAATTTTCCGCGGGCTGTCTGTAACTCGGACACTTTAAATTGTTTTGTCATTGTTTAAACATCTCCTTATTTATTTTGTTCCAGTAACTTCTGTACTTTTGAGGTAAGCCGTTCAAACGAGAACGGTTTCACAATATAGTCATTAGCCCCGCAACGAAATGCTTCGTCGATATCCGCCATAGTATTCAGCGCAGTCATCATTATCACGGGTATATGCTCAAACTTTTTCTTTGACCTAATATACGCACATACGCCGTGCCCGTTCATTTTTGGCAGCATAACGTCAAGTAATGCAAGATCAATATTTTTTTTGTTAATGAACTCCACAGCCTCTTCACCGTCATAAGCCAGGATAATTTCATATCCATCTGATTGCAACCGCGCTTCCACCGCGCCGGCAAGTGTGTGATCATCTTCAACTACGAGGATACATTTTTTCATTATACATATTTCCTTATTATTTCCAATAATGCAGACATTTTATATGGTTTGATAACATACTCCTGCACTCCTGCGGTTAAAGCTCTATTAATCTCTATCTGCTGCGCTAACGCAGATACCGCAATTACGGGTATGGATTTAAATTGATCGTCCGCTTTAATGGTTTTACAGACGTCATACCCGCTGATTTTCGGGATCATGAGGTCAAGTAAGATGATATCCGGCAATATTTTTGATACCAACTCCAACGCTTTCTCCCCATCCTCAGCAATTGTCACTTCATATCCCCGGGCAGTAAGTGCGGTAGATAAAAGGGCTACAATTAACGGTTCATCTTCAACTACCAAAACCTTTTTTTTGTCCGGGGTATTAATCATTCCGCTGTTCCTCTATCGGTAAAGCAAAGATAAACCGGCTACCTTTCCCGGGTTCGCTTTCCGCCCAGATACGCCCGCCGTGTTGTGTAACAATTTCTTTTGCGATAGCCAGTCCTAACCCTACACCCTGAGGGTTACCTTCAGGTGTATCGGATTGTTTAAGTTGTTGAAACCGGTTGAAGATAACTTCCAGGTATTCAGATTTTATGCCGATTCCAGTATCAGCAACGGTAACTATAATCTCATCCTTTTCACCGGGTTTCATGGTAACCTCAACACTACCCCCTGCCGGAGTGAACTTCAAAGCGTTGTCGATAAGATTAACCAGTACCTGTTCAATTTTTTTGGGATCCGCCAGTATGGTTATACATTTGGGACACGGCGTGAACTTAAGGGTTAACCCCCGTTTTTTTGCCAGTTGCGATAATTGCGCAACATTTTTTTGGATAAGGTCAGAGAGTTTAATACTTTCCTTCTTCAATACCGTCTGTCCGGATTCCAGTTTTGAAAGATCGAGAATATCGCTAATTAGGGTGTTTAACCGGTTTGCGCTGGTGCCAATTTCCTTAATCCAGCGGTGCTGCTCAAGGTTAAGCTCACCAAAAATGCCGTCATCAAGGTTTTCTACTGAGGAAAGGATTATTGTAAGCGGTGTACGGAGTTCATGCGAGACCATAGAAATAAACTGTGTTTTTAATGTATCAATTTCTTTTAACCGTTCGTATACTTTAGCGTTTTCAATTGCAACCGCGGCATCTACTGCCAATTCTTTTAATAACTCAAAATCCTGTTGTGTGAACGTATACGTCGAACCTGTATTATTGATGTTTAACACACCAATAATTTTGTCCTTACTTTTCAGGGGTATTACGATTGACGATTTTATTTTTGGGTTTGTTTCAATATCCTTAAACTGCGGCAGTGTATCCGGGCGGTCGGTTAAAAGTAAAGCCTCACCGGTTTTTGCAACCCATCCGGCGATACGGTCTCCGGAGTGTAAATGCACATTTTTTGCTATGTAACGCGACATGCCCATGGATACGCCGATGGTAAGCTCGCCGGTTTTTTCGTTTACCATCATTAATGACCCGCTATCCGCGTGGACCATATCCCCCGCAAGTTTAAGTATCATATCCAAAACTTTTTCTACTTCCATCAAAGAACTCATCATGATACTGACCTTATAAAGGTTCTTGATGTTTCTCAACCCGCCAACCTCGGTATGTAACCGCTGCTGTTCAAGACACCGGTCAACCACAAAGCGTAATTCATCAACTGAAAATGGTTTAGTTATATAATCATAAGCACCCAGCCGCATGGATTCCACTGCGATTTCAATTTTTCCAACACCACTGAAGATAATAACCGCGGTATGCGGAAACTTTATACGTATTTCTTTGAGTATCTGTATACCATCCATCCCACCGGGGAGGTGGAGATCCACTAAAGCGAGGTTATAAGGTTTATCCTGAAGCAGTGCAAGGCCGTTTTCTCCCGAACTAACGACTTCCACTTCATACCCTTCGCCGGTCAGTGCGTCAAAACAAAAATCGCTGACATTAACATCATCTTCTATAACTAAAACTTTTTCTTTTGCCATATAAAAAAATATTGTGTTTTACCGTTGCTATACTATACCTTAATAGTTAAATAATAACAAATAATGTGCGGGATAAACAATACCTGTTTTATGAGATTGTACATAGGAGATTATGATATAATTAACATAAGAAAACTGTTATTTTATAAGTAAACGTCTATTATGTATAAAACAAGAAAGGCTTATAAAGAAATGAGTAATAAACCCAAAATCGCGGTACTACTGAACACACAGATGAAGAATAATTGTATATCGACGGAAGATTATATACGGCTGAACACCTTCGCTGATGTGCGGTTTGAGGATACTCCAAAACTATCAACGGAGTTAATGTTAAAACTATCCTCCGGTGCTGATGCATTGCTAACCGGATGGAGTACCCCTGTGATAACACCGGAAGTACTTACCTCCGCTCCATCCCTAAAAATGATTGCGCATTCCGCAGGGTCAGTAAAGGTAATGCTTGCACAAGTGAAGGATGTATTGATACAAAACAATGTGGTGGTTACCAACGCAAATACAGCACTAGGTATCGGTGTTGCGGAGTTTACGCTTGGTATGATGTTGACAACAATGAAACGCGCGTGGTGGCTCTGCAAAAACACGGTTAACGGCAGGTGGATGGATGAAAATGAACGAAAAAAGGTTGTAGAACCCTATGGCGCGGTAATCGGCATCATCGGCGCTTCACGCGTAGGACGGCATTTAATAAAGTTACTAAAGAATTTTGACCTCAAAGAAATCCTTGTGTATGACCCGTATTTAACACTGGATGATGCTAATAATCTTGGTGTACGGAAAGTTGAGTTAGAAGAACTCTTAAAAACCGCGGATGTTGTGACGCTTCATGCACCGTCAACTGAAGAAACAAAACATATGCTTGGGCTCCACGAGTTCGCGATGATGAAAGAGAACGCTATATTCATTAATACCGCGCGGGGCGCGATTGTGAATGAACCTGAGATGATAGAAGAACTTAAACGCGGACGGATAACTGTGTGTATTGATGTTACTGACCCAGAACCCCCAAAACCGGACAACTCATTACGTTCATTACCCAATGTTATCTTAACCCCGCATATAGCCGGCGCTGTCGCACAGAACAGGTTACGTAACGGGCGGGATGTTATTGACGACCTTGAACGTTATTTCATGAAAAACGAAAAGGTGCAGTACCCTGTAAACTTAACGCACTGGGACAGGCTAGCATAAAATTGTATGAACAAAATATCGGTTGTTTCAACTTCCTCAAATTTTGTGCGAGAACCCCTTATCAAACCGTTCGGATTCAAGGGCGGGTATACCACTGAACTCTGGCAAACAGTAGCGCTGGTACGTTCCTCAAAAGGTAATGAGGGTATTGGACTTGGCACGCAAAGCGTTCTGTGGTCCGACGCAAAAGTGTTTGAAGCGCATTCAGAATCTGGGGGTAACGCGTTAATGTACGCGATCTTGCAGTATGCGTTAACCAAAGCGCGTAACGTTGAGTGGTCAACACCCATAGATTTGATAGACCAAATCCTTGATTCCGTATATGCGTACGCAAAAATTGTTACGAATACAGCAGGGTTAAAATTAACCTTTGTACTAAACGCTCTTGTACCTTTAGATACCGCCGCATGGGTATTATACGCCCGGGAGAATGGGTATACAACATTTGATGCAATGGTACCAGAGGAATACCGTCCTTCATTATCCGCGCGGCATGAAAAGGTTGCGGGGATACCGCTGATAACCTATGCGTTAACTCCGGAGGATATTGAAGAAGTTATCCGGCAGGGATACTTTTTTATGAAAATAAAAATCGGGGCGGACCCTGAAAAAGACGGTGACCGCGGGAAAATGGTGGAATGGGATAAACAACGGTTGGAACAAGTACACCGTATGGTGAAAGATATACGTATACCTTACACAGAAAACGGTATGGTACCGTATTACCTTGATGCCAATGGTCGGTATGATACTAAAGACCGCTTATGTGAACTTCTTGACTACGCTGCGCGTATCGGTGCGGTTGAGCATATAGCCATTGTTGAAGAACCCTTCCCGGAAGAAGCTATGATTGACGTTACCGGCCTTGGGGTGCGTATCGCTGCGGATGAAAGCGCGCATTCGCCTTTGGATGTGGGGAACAGGATAAACCTCGGGTATACTGCTATAGCGTTGAAACCTATCGCCAAAACATTAAGTAAATCGTTGCAGATCGCGGAATTATGCCGGAAAAAAAATGTTCCCTGTTTCTGTGCTGACCTCACGGTTAACCCTGTGATGGTTGAATGGAACAAAAACGTAGCGGCGCGGCTAATGCCGTTTCCCGGTTTAAAAATAGGTTTATTAGAAAGTAACGGGCATCAGAACTACAAAAACTGGCAGGCATTGTTGTCGTATCATCCGTATAGCACAGCAGGATGGGTTACCCCGAAAAACGGTGTTTATGAACTTGACAACTCTTTTTATGAAACATCAGGCGGAATATTTGAGATACCACAGTATTATAAAGCTTTAGTATCAGCTACTTAAATTACTTCCGGGGTAGGATGGATGGTACTGTTTTGTTCATCCTTAGTTTTAGGTGGTTGTATCCTGCAAAGTTACGGATATTTTAAACATTAGCAATAATATTCTTTTCTTTACCAACTTTTAACTGCATACAACCAACCGTTTATCTTTACATATAAGTACAAATGTATTCTGTAATCCCGGATTCTACTGCAATATCAAACGCTGAGTTGCCGGGGACATCGAAAAACGTTCCCGCGGAATAGGTTGTCCATTCTGTCTCGCCAGCAAGTTTTATCTTGCACTGCCCCGCGGTGATGTCCATACGTTCCGGCTTGCCCGTAGTGAAATGGAAATTGCCTTGATAGATTAAACCAACGGTTTGTTTACTGCCGTCCTTTAGTTCAACGGTATGGCTTACAACCTTACCGTCGAAGTATATGTTGGCTTTTGTTACGACTGTTACGTTCTCAATTTTTGTGATTTCTGTCATTGGTACTACTCCTTGCTATTTATTATTCCACCACTTAGCGTTTTCTTCATTTAAATACTTGTCCAACAACGCTAACAAAACCTTTTGTTGTCATTGTTTTATCACCTTTTTAACCAATTTCCCTATACAAATTATCGATTTACTGTAATCAGTAAAAACAACATATTTATTATCTGGGGACAAACTAGGACTTGATTCAACGACATTAGGAGTGTGTGTTATTTCATACTTCTTTTTGTTTTCCACATCAAATAAAACTATTTCCGTGGCTTTAATATCCCATTCGCTTTCTTCATATTCTTTAATACCTATCAAAAAACGACTATCTAATGACCAACCAAGATTACCATGAGCATCTTCTACTTCATTACCACTTCCTTTAATTTCCATAATTTTTCTTCCTTGAAGATCCATTACCATAGTTAGATAAACACCTTTCCCATTATGTTTTCCCTGTGCATATGCAAGAACATATTTACCATTTGGTGATAATGCTGCTCCATAATAACCACCTTCTTTTGTGAGTTGTTCATTCACACTACCATTTACCTTTTTTATCCACACATTATTAACAAATCCACCACTAACATATTCATCCGTGAAGGTTGAACTTGCCTTTTGTCTATCAATGTATACAACAAATTTATCTTTTTCTTTTTCGTTTATAGGTTTTATTTTCCCTGTCTCGTCAATACTTTTTAATTCTCTTCCTTTGCTTCTTACCACTATACCGTCTTCTTCTGTCCATTTTTCTACCGGAGCAGCTTTAAATTGTGATTCAAATTCTTTCTTCGTTTTATTATCTATGTCAACTATTATTCCCCAATATTTCGTATCTCGTATTTGGGTTTTATCATCAAACTCTACCTTACCGCGATAAAAAAGTATGCGCTTGCTGTCCGGTGACCAATGAAAAGAATAGCCTTCATCTGGTTGGCTTACTGGTTTGACTTCTCTAGTTGATAAATCTAATACATGTACATATAATCCTTTATCCAAAGTAAATGCTATTTTCTTTCCATCCGGAGACCATTGGATAGAAGTAGCATGCATTCCTTCCGGTGTCAAAGGTTTTACATCTACAAGTTCGTAAGTATAATCGTTTTCGGTAGTAGTTGAACTGTTCACAGCCGATTGATTTCCTAATGCTTTAATTACAGTACAAAACATTAACACTGACACCAAGCACAATACCTTAGTTGTATTTTCTATATCATTCAATTTAGTATTCCAGTAGTATTTTGATATTTCAATAGCCATTAGACAATCTCCAATGCTTTATTGCGTCTCGATAGTAGTATTCTACCAAATGTTTGTGGGAAGTCAAAACAGGAATTGAAGCGCAACGGAGTATAAAATGGGGAGCGTTGGACGCCACTAGAACCTGGTTTGTGGGACAGCATATACAACTTCTTATCAAATTTGACATCGCTTTGTTTTTAGTGTTAATATATTTACAGGCTTTGGTACATAACACCTCATAAAATTGAAACAGGAGGATATTATGGACAAAGCTCTTATTCTGCAAGAAAGTATTGAAACCAAGATTCTATTAATCAGAAGCAAGCGGGTAATGATTGACCATGACCTTGCTGGACTTTACAACGTTTCGACCAAAGTTTTGAATCAGGCAGTAAAAAGAAATATCCGGCGTTTCCCAAAAGAAACATTCATCTTTCAACTCAATCAGCAAGAAAAAACTGAGGTGGTCACAACTTGTGACCACCTTAAAATGCTTAAGTTTTCACCCAAATTGCCTTATGCATTTACCGAACACGGAGTCGCAATGCTTTCAAGTGTATTGAATAGTGAACAGGCAATTCAGGTTAATATTCAGATCATTCTTACTTTTAATAAATTACGCGAGATTATTGTATCCCACAAAGGCTTGCAACACAAAATTGATGAAATGGAAAAGAAATATGATCAGCAATTCCAATCGGTGTTCAATGCAATCCGCAGGTTACTAACACCAAAGAAGGAAAAACCGAAGAAACAAATAGGGTTTTTGAGGTAACTATCAACAGGAAGTTTCTTGGACGCCATCATAATCTGGTTTGTAAAATAAGTTGTTTTATGAAGCAGCTGTCTTCCTAGGGTTCAAATAGAATGCGCTTTTAAATCAATTATTTAATTGTTTTAACTTGGTAAGCATCTCAATCGATGTGATATCCATTTTAGAAAATGCGAACCATTTCTTCCCCAGGTCTTTAAGCGACGCGCCAAAGTGATAAACGGTATTTTCGTCGATAATTATGAACCGGTCATGCGAGTTTTTGAATATCTTGATTTCGACAAACGGGTATTGTTCATTAAACTTTTTCACATCAAGCGCCAATAAGCTTGAAACTGTTCTGGTTAAAATGGTTACTTTCACGTTTTTCGCACGTTTTGTGAGATGCGTTAGGACACTTTCATCGATATAGTTATCAATAATGATAAGAGACTTTTTTGCAGCCCTGAAAAGGGTTGATAAAAACCGGTATGCATCAAATACCTGGCCATCGAAAAATATTCCTTGTTTTGGTTTAACCTCGTTACTTTCAATGGCGTTCAACACTTTATCAATCTTTTGTCAGTTTCGCTTTGTTTGGTTTCAAGACTATCAAGTCTTTGGAATACCTGCGTGTTCAACGCGGTAAACCTGCGCATTTGAACAAAAGCGCGTATAATCTTTATACTTACTTCAATAGCACGTTCACTAGTAATTACTGTAGAAACAGCAGAAACTCCTTGCTCAGTAAAAACAAACGGTAGCGAACCTCCCAGATGCTGTTTTGAAGGTATCGCATTTTGCGATACCATAATTTCAACTTCTTCTTTTGTAAGTTGAAACATAAAATCATAGGGGAAACGTTTAATATTTCTTTTTACCTGCTCTCTTAACCTTATAGGTTTTACACCATAAAAAAGTGCCAGATCTTTATCCAGCATCACTTGAACACCGCGGAGAGTAAATATCCTGTTCTGAACATTTTCAATTCTAACCACATTATTCGCATTCATCATCCCACCCCACCTTTCGTAGATTCACGAATATCAAATTACAGATATTCTACTAAAAGTTAGTGGGAAGTCAAAAACAGAAATTGGTAACGTCGGAACAAAACTTGGAAGGGATTAGATGCCATCAGAACCTGGTTTATGAGAGGGGGTGTGTTAATAGTTTAACTTCTTTCCAACTTAATATCTTTACAGATTCACGCGTTATTGCCTTTTCACCGGAATATATTAAATATGGATTCGTGTTTTTGTCTCCCGCAATTTTTTGCCAGTATTTTAAACCTTTTAAAAAATCACTGGCAATTGTTTTGCCCGCTTTTATTTCTACTTGCACCAACGATTGTGGGTGTTCAATAATACAATCAATCTCGTTCCCAACTTTATCTCGCCAATAATAACAATTAGGTTCTAACCCGAGATTCAGCCTGTTTTTCATTATTTCTGAGATAACAAACGATTCAAATAAACTGCCACGAAAATAATGTGTTTCCAGTTGTTTCACAGTTTGTATTCCCAATAATGAACAAGCCAACCCGGTATCGTAAAAATATAGTTTGGGCATCTTGACCAAACGTTTATTAAAATTGTTGTGGTACGGTTTTAATAGGAATACTAAATAACTTGACTCCAGTATTGATAACCAGTCCTTGGCAGTATTGTGCGTAATCCCGCAGTCGTTGCCTAAGGACGATAAGTTTAGTATTTGCCCGGTCCTGCCTGCGCATAAGCGTATAAAATTTTGGAATGTAGAAAGATTACTGATATTTTTTATTAACCTGATATCGCGTTCAAGGTAGGTATGAATATAATTAGGGTACCAGTCTCTCGGTGAAATGTTTTTATCATAAATCCTGGGATAGAACCCTTTAAAAACATATTTTTCCGGATTGGCCAACGTGTACTTGGCGTCACTTAATTCATTAATACTGAGTGGCAACAGTTTAAGTATCGCCACGCGCCCGGCAAGTGTTTGTGACACATTTTCTGTCAGAAGAAAGTTTTGCGACCCGGTGAGAATGAACATACCAGGCTTATTTTTTGTATCAACAACAGTTTGGATATATGAAAACAAGCGCGGCACTCGCTGTATTTCGTCAATTATTACGCCGGTGCCATAGGTTTTTAAGAACCCGCGCGGGTCTTGGGCCGCAAAGTCGCGGTTGTCATAATCTTCTAATGACACATAGTCATGTTTGGGAAATACTTTCTTTACTAATGTCGTCTTTCCGGACTGACGCGGGCCGGTAACGGTAATTACCGGGAATTTTGTGGATAGATATTTAAGTTTAACCGCCATAGTTCGTTTTATCATGGTTGTCATTGTAGAACAATATGGACAAATTGTCAATACGATTTACAATTTGTCCGTTTTACAAACAAGTGGAGGTGAAGGGAAGTGAACTAACTCAACCCCGTCCCCTCATCAAAACGTGATCCCGAAGTTCATACGGACGCCAATAGCGGAATTGTTAAAGGTATACTCCGCATCTGCTCCGCCGTAGTAGCCGATAAGCGTCAGCCCCCAGATAAAGTCGTTCATATTACGGTAAGACAGGCCGGTGGATACCATCCCGGACCCGTCAATGAGGTTGGAGATAATGTTGGTGGACAACGACATGTCGGAAATAATGAATTTTGATACACTCACGAACAACGCGGCATAGCGTTGAGAAAAATAGTTGGATTCATACAGGTCGTTTGCTTTTATATAATTTTTTTTTGTGTCTACCGGCCAGTAGAGACTTAGATTTCCCGGTATGTTAGCGAGCGAATAAGATTTTGGATCGGACAAAACATTATCATTATACCCGTTTTGGTCGTAATAAAACTCGGTGATAACATTTATACGGTCGGGTACGTTGAGGCAGTCAAACGCGCGGCCGAATCCGACAGATGCTTTTGTTACCCACTCATCTTTTTTCTTCGCTTTTGACAACATCCCGTTCTCGATAATCATACGTTCACGGTTGTCGCCGTAGGAAAACGCGGCTTCACCGAGAATATCAAGTCCAAACACGCGGGTGGAAAAATCATAACCGTACACCGGGATAAACCCTTTTTTCGTCCAACCCGCTAGCGCCATTTCAGTTTTTCCTACCAACACGTCAACCTTCACTGCTACCGCGGTAGAGTTTATATCCGCTGCATTGCCAGAATCAAGAAAACCGTAAATATTGGCGGTAGTACCAAACGGCACGTGGTATTTCAAACCATACGCTCCTTCGCGGTAGCCAACTTTTTGGATAAACGGCTTCTTTTCTACGTTGATAAGATCCGTTGGGTTCCAGAGGTAACACCGTCCCCATTGGAGTACTTGTTTCCCCGCGCGGAAGTACACGCGGTGGTACGCGTTAAAATCGAGGAATAGTTCGCGGATATTAACAAGCGTTGTCCCGGTTTGCGAGTAGTACTGGGTTTCGAGATTCGCAAACCCTTTGACGCCCTGTTTCAACCGCGCGTCAAGCATAAGGTTGCCTGCGATGTAAGTGAAGTACCTGTTTTGAGTATCATTACCGTCTTCTATATAGTCACGGCTCGCAGTAAAATCCGCTACGGTTGTTAGTTCTCCGGAAATACTTGTTTTCTTTTTTTCCGTATTTTCTTCTATAATTGAAGCGTTGTTCACTACTTCTTTCGCGTCAACCATCGTGGTGTCAGTAGCGCCAAACAACTCATTTTCGTTGATCGCGGGGGACGCCTGCGCGTCCTTTGCATAAACAGGTACAACAGCCGGGACGGATATCAGCGTCGTTAACAATAAACACAGCGCGGGGACAATATTCTTATTCATTTACTTACTCAAATTCTCGAGGTATGCTTTTGTAAATATCTCGTCGTTAAGCTTTTCCGTAGACAATCCGGAGAGTTCCACCACAGTTTTGTTGCCTTTTTCGAACTCGTCGATAAACATTTGTTTTACGGGTACAAACTTTCCTTCCAACGTTGTGTATTTAAGGTAGTACGCGGTCTGCATCAACATGTTTGAGGACGAGTACGACTCTTCCTTTAACGGCAAATAATTGTCGCGGCGTACCCAATATATTTTCCGCGGGTAGTCCACATCATTTGCTATAGCTTTAAGCTCAAACTTATACACAGGTATACTTCCCAATGTTTCTTCAGAAATAATTTCTCTCCCACCTTTTTCAGCAGTTGCCGGAGCGTATAACTCGCTGAGTTTACGGTTTTCAAAATCGTCACCCCGCGCGTCGGACCCGCCGATACTTTCGTCACGGTTGATATGCTGGAACGTCCGTGTGTTCCTGCGGTACATCCAAAAATTTTCGTCTACCCGGAGGTACCCGTTCCCTTTATCTGATTCCGGCGCAGTGATTATCATAAGAAATGCGTTATCCTTATCCCGGCGGTAGTATATAAGCTCCATTGTTTTCACGCCTTCCTCAACCTTCTGCTGGGTCATCGCGACTTTCCCTTTCGCGTCGGAACGAATTTCCATTGACGATTCTATACTCTTAAGAATCACCCCGATTTTTGGTAGGTCAGCGGAGTACGCCGGCGCGAGAAAAGCGGTCAATGCCAGGATTAGTAATAACACATAGGAAAATTTTCGATACATAAAGATTTTATATCCTCCAGTTTTGATTTATAACACCAATTTATTCGTAATGCCGCAACGCGTCTGACGGCACGAGGTTCGCTGCGCGTTTCGCCGGGAAGTACGCGGTTGCCACAGAAATTATCAGTATCAATACCGTGTTCGACAAAATCCCGCCAACGTGGGGCTTGAAGTACAAATGCCCGTTTATCAACAGCATCATCATAGGATTGTCTTTTATACTAAACGTTAACAACGACAATAGCCACATCGCAATAAACCCTGCGATAATGCCGGTAATACACGAAAATAGCGAAAGGAAAAAGGTTTCCAGGATAAACGTGTTTCTCACATCTTTTTTCCGCATCCCTATTGCACGAATAGTACCAATCTCGCGGGTACGTTCGCGGATAGTCATCCTCAACGTGTTAATGACACCGATGAGGATAATAAAAAACAGTACCATCACGGCGGATAGGGTTATGATGTTCAGGACAGCTTCAAGTTGCAACACCGCGCTTGCGCTTTCGTACATTGTACGGACATCGATTAACGTAGCTTTCCACTTTTTCTTTATAACATCTTTCATCTTCAACTGCATTTCCTGAGTTGTTTTTGACCGGTCAAGCATAATCCATTCAGTTGCTAATGCCGGGTAAATCGGGTTCGTTGTCGCGGGATAATACGCTGTGGTTCCTGTTGGTACCATAGTGGATGGCAGGTTGTCGTAATACGCGCTGTAAAACTCTTTATCATTAACAAGGATAACCGGCTTACCATCAAAGGTTTTGTCGTCAGCAACAGCGGTTACTTTACACTTTACCGCCACTGGCTTATCCCCGAACTTCGGCTGGTACGTAAACTCTATTGTCCCGCCGGAATTGGTAGAAAACTTTTTTGCTGCCGCACTCGTAACCACCACCTCGTCTTTTCCCCACGCGGATTCTTTATCCCCGCGGATAAGAGGTACTTTATCACTCAACATTTTTACGGTATCGCTGCTCGTGCGGAAACCAAGCATTGTAACACCTTCGGAACGCCCAATACCGTGTATAACTGCGAGCCCGGGTTTTAATGCTTCATGCAGTTTATTCGCGTACAAAATCGCGGTTTTTCTGGGTTCCTTTACAACGATGTTGATATCCCCGGTTTCCCAAGTTTTGTAGCCCATAAGCGCTTTAAGTTTTTGTAAGTTCATCAACATCGCGCTGGACATAAACACATTGTCGTTATGGATAATCCCGACAACGGTTAACCTCGCGGCCTGCGGCTGGTTAAAAACATTGGGGTATCGTATGCGTATAGTATCGTTTAGGGTAACGTTTAAATACTTCGCTTTTTCGTCGGAAATAACAATCGGGTTCTCAACAGTTTCATCGTCGATACGGTCAAATTCGCCGGCAACAATTTTGTACGATTCATCAAGTACCTTGCGTTTTTTTGTGTCCATCTTCTGTTTTGTATCAATCCCGACAACAATAATGTTATCCGACTTCCCGTTGCCGATCGCACGCGCAAACGTGCCCAGGCTTTCGCTGAGAGTGTCGTAATCCGGGATTGTGTGGTTAATAATCTCGAGCACACGTTCGCGGTCACGGAATATCTGGCACTGCGCGCGCCCGCGTTCCTGAAACCCGAGAGTTATATGTCCCGAGGTCATAACAATGATTTTGTTCAACAAATTGTCGGTAATACCCCGGGAGAACGAGTTGGCAATTACCAAAATCATCATCCCGAACGCAATTGCAAGTCCGAGTAACAGATTACGCCGTTTCTGCCGGAGTAGGTTACGCAAACTTATTTCAATAATAATATTCATCTGTAATAATCCTTTTTTATTTCTTAGTCCCTGCTAATCGCATCCAACGGCGTGATCCCGCGTGCTACCCTCAAGGGGTAAAGTACCGCGAGAAATGTTACGAAGCCGAGTTGTATTATTGTTAATACAATATCGATAAATGAAAGGATTGGGTGGAACTTATCCCCGCCGAACAATAATTGTGCCATTTCGTTGGCTGATGTGATGTTGAACAACGGGATAAGGTTTACGATAATAATTCCTGCCAGTATTCCTGCACCGCCGAAGACGAACGAAAGTATTGCGGTCTCGCCGATAAACATTTGGGAGATAAAACTTTTCTTCGCTCCAACCGCTCGCATCATACCAATTTCCTGTGTGCGTTCCAACGCTGCCATACTCAAAGTATTAACAATAATGATTATTGCAACAAAAAACAGGAATGATACAAAAACGAATAACGATCCTTTAATCAACGCAGCCATACTGCCGATAACGCCGGCCGCTTTTTTCCATGAAACAGCCCGTGCATTGAGGTTATTGGACTTCAACAACTTATTAATTTTATCGAGCCCGGTATTCAACGCAGTGCCGGGTTGAAGTTTCACGAAAACAAGGTTGTACGATCCGGTTTCGAGGTCGGCTGGCATAGTACTCACGGCTTCTTTTTTTGTGGCATCCTTTTTCGCAGCGGCGATATCAACATTTCCTGTGTTTATCACAATCAACGAATCGTCGGAAAACAGGTTGTCGAGGTTAG
Source organism: Elusimicrobiota bacterium (assembly GCA_041658405.1). Classification (NCBI taxonomy): domain Bacteria; kingdom Pseudomonadati; phylum Elusimicrobiota; species Elusimicrobiota bacterium. The sequence continues at coordinate 132,176 of JBBAAG010000001.1, read as the reverse complement.
TATTATCCATACTCAACAACTGCTTCTTTTCTTTTGACACTTCCACCGCTTTATCCGCTGCGGAAAAGTATCCCTGGCATTCGCGGTAGGATTCAATATCCAGAATATTAAACATTCCAAATATCGCGTTTAACGCGCGGTATTTCATAACGCCTTTTACGTCAACACGGATATCCATTGACGTATTTCTGTCGCTGAACCCCATGAAAATAATATTATCACGGACACTAACGTCTTTGATATCAGTCTTCGTGTCTTTCACAAGATCGCGGAACGATTTTTCGTTGAACACCGTGTTTTTCGGGATAAACCATAAATTTGAAAAGTCGTAGAGGTACTTCCGCGCTTCTGTCGGGAGCAACACCCCGCGGGTATTTGCACCGAGCTCTTCTCCTTCAAGTACGACAACGCTGTTGGGAAACATTTTTTGATACTTATCATACTCTACACCCAGAACAAACGCGTATCCCGGATCCCCGCCAGCGTCGTTAAGCACCATTGCCATGTTTCGTCCCGCGGGAAGGAAGGTTGATACACACTTTTCTTGTACCAATGCTTTTTTGATATCAACAAAATTGTTGATGGGTTCAATAGCGCGGCCCATTTGCGTGAACAATACACTATCCTCGCGCTGTTTATCGGAGATTATAACAACGTCGCCAGTAAAACTGTTGACAATATTTTGCGCCATACCTTTATCCATACCGGATATAATACCGTTGCCAACGGTCATCAGTAACGCGCCAAGAAAAAGGATGATGCCGATAACAAAACTTTTTCCTTTATGCCGGAGGATATTGCGCCACGCTATTTTTAGTATTAGGTTCATTTAGGTATTGCCTTATAATTATTCAACTTGTATCAACCCGTCTTTGATTTTAACAATATGCTTTGCGTACTGCAAAACATTCGCGTCGTGAGTGGAAAATATAAACGTCGTTTTTTCTTTTTTGTTCATTTCTTTCATCAGCTCGAGAATATTAGCACCGGTTTGGGAGTCCAGGTTCGCAGTGGGTTCGTCGGCTAAGACAATGTCCGGATTGGTAACCAACGCGCGCGCGATCGCAACCCGTTGCCGTTGCCCGCCGGAAAGTTCCGCGGGGCGGTGTTTGATAAACTCTTTCAACCCGACTTCTTCGATAAGCTGTTCCGCGCGTTTCTGTACTTCCGCGCGGGACTTGTTTTTCATTAGTAACAACGGAAACTCGACGTTTTCCAGTACGTCAAGCACGGGAATAAGGTTAAACGTTTGGAAGATAAACCCGATTTTGTACAACCGCAGGTCAGTGAGCTGCGTGTCAGGCATTTTTGTGATTTCTTTATCCCCAATTTTTACGGTGCCCGCTGTCGCGGTATCGATACACCCGATGATGTTAAGCAAGGTAGTTTTCCCGCTGCCTGACGGCCCGACGACGGACAACAGGTCGCCTTCTTCCACACTGAAGTCCACCCCGCGTAACGCGTTAACCGTGGTTTTGCCAAGCGGGTAGTCTTTTGTAACACCCTTCATTTCAATAATGTTCATTGTTTATTCTTATCTCCTAATTTAAAATTATCTATGGTTACATTATACTAAGTGTTGAACAACACTTAAAAACCTTAAAAATACAATAAAAAAACTGCCGGACTAGGACTCGAACCTAGAAAACATGGTCCAGAGCCATGTGTGATACCATTTCACTATCCGGCAACCTAAAGTATTAGTTTGTTTTGTCAGGGCTTTTTTCGCCGTTATCTTCTTTTTTTAGTTCATCCACGTAATTTAATTCAAGGTCTGCAAGTATTGTGGTCAACAATAACGATTCACGGTCTGTAAGATTACCCTGAGTTTTTTGTTTTATCATCAATAAAAGATCAATTGTATGTTTTGCAGCAATAAGGTCGCGTTCAATTTTGCCTGTAGCCGGATTCGCTGTCTTACCAAGCTGCAGCATTGCAGCGGTGCTTAAAGAATGTACCAGTATCAAAAACAAATGGTCAACTTCTTTATCCCTACCCTGCGGTTTGTTGTTATCATCAGTTATTGCCATCGACTATCCTTTGCATATCTATCTTAACCGTAGTTTCCGTGACATCAACTTGCCCAATCGCATTATTAGCTTTCTTCATTAACTCATCCGGTTCGTGCATATCAGGTGTATAACACCCCACCCCGAAAGATACGTCCATCACAACCTTTTGCCCGTCCCGCGCATGAAACTCCTTTTGCAGTACGATCTCTCGGACACGTTCACCGATAAGCGCAGTATTCTTCATTGGTGTATAGGTAAGGATCATACGCATTTGCCCGTCTTTAAGGATACCAATAACATCGGTATGCCGTAAATGCTCCGCAATCATTTCGCTTACTTCCCGCTGTAGTTTATGCATTGTGCGTTTACCAAGAAGGTTTGAAAGATAATCGTAATTACTTACCCGCATAACCATCAGGGATAACGGTATCTGATACCTTCGTGCTTCATCAAACCTAAACCTTAACTCATTCAAAAACCGTTTTTCTTCAATTATTGAAATATAATCAACATCAGAGACGGTTTGCAGTAATAACCGGTAAAGCCACCGCCATACGTACTCCAACGGGTTTGCCAGGGCGAAGGATATTACCAGTACACCAATGATAAGCGCCACCCAGGCAAGAAGGTCAAGGGTCAGGAAACTAAAAAATCTTAGTAAAGACTTTCCAAGAACGTTATTATTAAAAATCAGGGTTAACAATAACGAGAATATTATGATTAAAGAGGTCGAGAAAAAAACGTATACCCACGGCCATACGTACCATGAACGGAACGGGCGTAGACGGTTACGGTAAAAGAAACATTCAAGTTCAGTTGCGATCGTCCCGATTACCAGCCCGAATAATATTGATATCATAACGCACTGTGCACTGACCGCCATAATTGTTTGTGTGTTTACGGATGCGATAAACTTAGTTCCTATCCAATAAACAATAAGTATGGCTACCGCAATGAGTACCGCGCTGAGTATCCCCGCGCCTAATACTAAATACCGCGGAGTAAGTTTGGTTAACGTCTCAAACTTTTCATCAGGAGAAATACGTTTTTTCCAGTCAATCATATTATTCTTATCTCGGCCTCCGTTATACAGCCATCATTTTTGTGCGCTGTACAACAAAAAAACCGCGCACTTCTTATATGTACTAAATACGATTAATAACTATACCAAATTGTTCAATGTGTAATCAAGGCGTTTAAGCACGCGTTCTTTACCCAGTAAGGATAGTATATTAAACACCCCGGGGCCGGTTGTACGCCCGGAAACCGCTACACGTAAAGGATGAAACACTGCCCCCGCGCCGATATTTTTCTCGGTAACATACGCCCGGACAGATGCTTCCAGCGCAATTACGCTGTAGTCCTCCTGTTTTTCCAGTAAACCGCGAAGGTCTGTCAGTATCCCCCGGCTGTCAGGTTTTGACTTAATACTTTTAGTAACCGCTTTTTCATCATAAAGTTTTAACGCAGGATCTGTGATATCCTTAATAAAATATTCAGTTAACCCGGGAATATCGGTAAGAAACTTAATTTTTTCATGTTCAGCGGTAATAATTTTTTTTATGAACTCCCTTTTCTCAGGTTGCGCGGTATCCTTTGTGACACCGTTCTCTGCCGCCCATTGAAGTATCGGCGAATTAGGGTCAGATAAACGGTCCAATAACTTGTCAATTGTGAGTTCACGGATATACACACCGTTCATCCATTCAAGTTTTTTGAAATCAAACACTGCACTGCTTTTCCCGCAATGTTCAAGCGAAAATTTTTGTGACATTTCATTGAGTTTAAACAACTGCTGGCTATCCTCAGTTGACCATCCGAGTAACGCGAGGTAGTTGATCATAGCTTCCGGCAGGTATCCCGCGTTTTTGTAGTCAAACACCGCAACCGCACCGTGGCGTTTTGAAAGTTTACCCCCGTCACTCCCGTGGATCATAGGAAAATGCGCGTATGCCGGAGGGGTTAATCCCAGAGCGTTAAACAACAATATCTGCCTTGGTGTATTTGAAATATGATCATCCCCGCGGAGCACGTGCGTGATTGCCATACAATGGTCGTCAATAACAACCGCAAAGTTGAATGTCGGCACACCTGAAGTTTTGACTAATACAAAATCGTCAAGTAATGCGTTATCAAACTCAACATCGCCTCTGATAAGGTCATGAAACACGGTTTTTCCGGTATTCGGCATCTTAAAACGTATAACCGGCTTACGTCCCTCGGCTTCTTTTTTCTTACGTTCTTCAGGTGTTAAAGTTCGGCATCGCGCATTATATTTTGGTGGTACTTTACGGCGCATAGCGTCCGCGCGCTGAAGTTCAAGTTCATCCGGTGTGCAGTAACAGCAATACGCATGGCCGTTGTTGATCAGTTGTTCACCGTATCTCGTATACATCCCCTTTTCATGACGTTGCATCTGGAAATACGGGCCATAGGGCTGGTTCTCTGTCTCAGGGCCTTCATCCCAGTTTAACCCCAGCCACTTAAGGCCGTTGAGGATAGACTCCAACGATTCTTTAGTTGACCGTGTCTCGTCAGTGTCTTCAATCCTGAGTATAAACGTACCATTAAGTTTATGCGAGTATAGGTAGTTGTATAACGCAGTTCTTGCTCCGCCAAGATGCAAAAACCCGGTAGGGCTTGGAGCAAAACGTACACGTACTTTATTTACTGTTTCTGTATTCATAAAAACCTTCTTGTCCAGTCTTTCTGTAGCTGCATTTAATATATGATTTTGTTTAACGGATACTCAATAATACCTTCCGCTCCTGCGCGTTTAAGTTCCGGGAGAATGCGTTTAACAACTTTTTCTTCGAGTATAACTTCAATTGCCACCCAGTTAGGGTTGGATAACGAGGATATTGTAGGGTTCTGTAATGCCGGCAGGCATTTGGTTACCACCGCAAGTTTATTTTTTGGGACGTTCATCTTAAGCCCAACCATACCGACAGCGTTAAGCGCACCGGTTAGCAGCATAAATATATTTTCCATCTTCGTACGTTTCCATGTATTCTTATACGACCGTGTATTCGCGATCAGCCGTGTAGTGGATTCCAGTAGTACTTCTGCAATCCTTAACCTATTTGCGCGGAGGGATGACCCTGTTTCCGTGAGTTCAACAATTGCGTCAACCAATTCCGGCACTTTTGCTTCAGTTGCGCCCCATGAAAATTCTACTTCCGCCTTAACTTTATTTTTTGCAAGATGTTTTTTTACGATATTGACCACTTCTGTAGCGATACGTTTACCCCTAAGATCTTTTATGGATTTAATCTTTGATGTTTCGGGTACTGCAAGGACCCATTTTACGGGACGAAACCCGCTTTTCGCGTAAATAAGTTCTCCTAACTCTTTTACCTTCGCACCGGTTTCACAGATCCAGTCATAACCTGTTACCCCGCAGTCAAACACTCCTTGTTCGACATACTTCGCAATTTCCTGTGCGCGGACAAGCATTATCTCAATTTCTTCATCATCACAGGAAGGGAAGTATGAACGTTCCGCAGTACGGATTTTTATTCCCGCTTTCGCAAAAAGTTCTACAGTAGATTCCTGTAAACTGCCTTTAGGTAACGCAAGTTTTAGTTTATTCATAAATTTTGGTTTGTCCTCACATTCTTAAACCCTTGTTTCATTTAAAAAACTCCATTTTTATAAGTATACCACAACTCGCATACTTGTTACAATACGTCTTTGACGAGGAAAAGTCTTAATTCAACTGTTTTTTGAACAATGCAGAGCTCAGTCCCAGGATCACAACTCCGAATATCGCTAACGCCAGGATCTCTGGCCATAGGATATCAACCCCTACGCCTTTAAGAAAAATTCCGCGGACAATCACAAGGAAGTACCGTAACGGCAACAGGTATGTTGAATACTGTATAATCTCCGGCATGTTTTCTATAGGAAACATAAACCCGGATAAAAGCATCTGAGGCAGCATCAAAAAAAACGCGGTCATCATTGCCTGTTGTTGTGTTTGCGAGACTGCGGAAGCAAATAATCCGAGCCCCAGGGTGGTCAGGAGAAAGAGTAATGATGTTGCAAACATTAATGTCAAACTTCCGTTTATCGGGATGGCAAACACAATTTTTCCGGTAATAATTATGATGATAACATCCATAAATCCGACCAGCGCGGGGGTAACAATTTTAGCGATCATCAACTCCCACGGCCGTACCGGTGTGACAATCACCTGTTCCATAGTCCCGGTCTCGCGTTCTTTTGTTATTGCCATTGAAGTAAGGATTGAGGTCAGTAATAACAGTATCAAACTTAATACCCCGGGGACCATGTAGTTAGCGCTTTTCAGTGTTGGGTTATACCATATCCTGACTTCAGCTGTGATTTTTGGCATATTTGTAGTTGTCCCCATCTGTATCAACCTGGGTTTGATCGTTTGTTCAATAAACTTCTCAGCATAGGTATTAACAATCTGCTGCGCATAGTTTAACCCTATATTTGAAACATTAGAATCACTTCCGTCAACTATTACCTGTACTTCAGCAGAACGGCCGCGTTTGATATTACGTTCAAATCCTGAGGGTATATGTATTCCAATAACACTGCGCCCGGTTTGGATTGACGATTCAAACTGGTTCTCATCCCGCGCGTAACCGGTAATCCTGAAGTACTCGGAATGTATAAACTTATCAGCCAATCCGCGGCTTTCATATGTTCCGTCATTATCCCAAATAACAGTTTTTATATTGCGTATATCTGTGGTAACCGCGTACCCAAAAATAACCAACTGTATTATCGGCGATATAAAACTTAACACCATCATCTTCGGATCATGCGTAAAAAGTATAAACTCTTTTTTTACGATATACCAAAACCGTTCCATATACTAATTAATCCAACCTTTTCTTAAACCGTACAGAACAAATGGTTAATGTCAATACTGCCAGCAGTGCAAGAACCAGTGTTTCACCCCAAAAAACTTCAAGACCGTTGCCTTTAAGAAAAATATTACGGACAATAACCAAAAAATACCGTGCGGGGATAATGTATGTCACTACCTGTATGATCCCGGGCATACTGTTGATCGGGAATACAAACCCGGATAACAGTACTGCCGGTAACATCGACGTCAGCCATGCAATCATCATTGCCACCTGCTGAGTTTTTGCCAGGGTTGAGATTAACAACCCGAACCCAAGTCCGCTTGCACCAAAAATCAGTGCGGTAAAAAATAATACTACAAAATTTCCCCGGAATGAAACATGGAACACAAGTGTTCCCATAAAAAATATTATTATCATGTCCACCATCCCGATCACAAGGTAAGGAAGTAGTTTACCGATCATTATTTCATAAGCTTTCACTGGTGTGACAATAAGTTGTTCCAAAGTCCCGCGTTCGCGTTCCCGCGCAATAGTAAATGAGGTAAGGATAATAGTGATGATTGTCATCACGGTAACAATAACCCCGGGGACAATATAATTACTGCTGCGCATTTCCGGGTTATACCATACCCGGGGCTGAACTTTAACCGGGGGAAACCTGTCATTACTAAACGGTATTCCATATTTGTTTAACACGCGGACGGTCAGTTCGATATTGTATGCTTGCAATATCCCTGCGATATACCCCACAATAATTGTTGCGGAATTTGACTCACTACCGTCTACTAATAACTGTACTGCCTGTGCTGTGCCTTTAACAACATTTTTACCAAACCCCGGAGGGAAAGCGATAATAATCTTACATTTTCCGCGGTCAAGTAAATTATTAACTTCATTCGGAGACACTACCTTTGCTGCGTACCTGAAGTATCCACAATTCATTATTTTCCCAATTATCTCGCGGCTATGCACCGAATTGTCCTGATCATAGACACCTACCGGCACATTTTTTATGTCAAACGATATGCCGTATCCGAAAAGCAAAAGTAAAAATATTGGCATCGCGATTGCCAGTACCAATGTTCGCGGGTCACGCCATATTTGTATCAACTCTTTACGGGTGATTGCGATGATACGTACAAAATCAATTTTCATATTATGATTTCACCTACCCAGTTTTTCGTTGATCAAATATATAAACACATCCTCAAGTGACGGCCGGACAAATTCTGCGGAGACAACCTGTATCCCCCGGGAAGATAAATTTGTTTTTATACTTTCCACCACCCCGTTATTTGATCCCGATATTCGGTTGAGTATCAGGTGCAGCATATTACCAAACGGCGTTGATTGTTTCACAAACTCGTTTCCTGACAGTATATCCATTGCAGCAAGACAGTCTCCGCAGTTAAGTTCAAGTATGTTCTCAGGTAACGCGTCAGCCTTAACCTCTCCGGGTGTGCCGATAGCAATGATTTCACCGTTATAGATCAACCCTATGCGGTTGCAGTTTTCCGCTTCGTCCAGATAATGCGTGGTTACCAGTATTGTAGTTCCATTTGCCGCGGTATCATATATAAGATCCCAGAACTTACGCCGCGCTAACGGGTCAACCCCCGCAGTGGGTTCATCCAGAAAAAGGACTTTTGGTTTATGAACAACCGCGCAGGCAAGCGCCAGGCGTTGTTTCCATCCGCCTGAAAGGTTGGAGGTAAGAGTGTTAATATTGTCAGTTAATCCCGTGGTGTTAAGCACCCACTCTTTCCTCTGTTTTTTCTCAGCTTTAGGGACAAGATAAATACCGCTGTAAAAATCTATATTCTGGCTTACGGTAAGGTCGTCGTATAACGAAAACTTCTGGGACATATACCCGATTGAACCCTTAACTTTATCCGGTACGGTAACAACATCGTACCCCGCAACAATTGCCGTTCCTTCTGTTGGAGGTATAATCCCGCAGAGCATACGTATTGTTGTAGACTTCCCCGCGCCATTCGGACCGAGAAAACCGAAAATTTCTCCTTGTTTCACCTGCATACTGATATTATTTACCGCCGTGAACTTACCGAATTTACGGGTAAGCGCTTTAACGTCGATAGATATATTGTTGTTACTACCCGTCATCCCGTTTTCTCCTGTAAAAGTTCAATAAAAATATCTTCAAACGACGGATGGATTACACAAAAACTTTTTACCCCCACCTTTTCAGCGGTAAGGGTGTTAACAATTGAGGTATTAACCTTCCCGGCATCAGTTTCCATCCCGGCGGTTGCGTGTAATGTATCACCGAAGATATACACAAATTTTATGTCCGGACAGGTTTTTGAGATAACATTCCGTGCGTGATGGTTGTCAGTAGTGATAATCTCAAACACTTGTTGGTTTGATAATCCGTGGATTTCATCCGGTGTACCGTAGCGTATAATCTTACCTTCATGCATCAACCCTACACGGTGACAGCGTTCCGCCTCGTCCATATACGGCGTACTGACCACAATACTGGTACCCCCGGCGACAAGTTTGTACAGCATATCCCAGAGTTCACGCCGTGATACGGGATCCACTCCGGTAGTTGGTTCGTCAAGAACCAGTAATTTAGGTGTATGGATAAGATTACATGCTAACGCCAGTTTTTTTTGCATACCCCCGGAAAGGTTCATAGCCAACCTTGTTTTAAAGGGTTCAAGCCGTGAGAACTCATATAACTGCTTAAACCGTTCAGTCCGGACTTTTTTTGATACTCCGTACATATCGGCAAAGAAGTCAAGATTTTCTTCAACAGTAAGGTCGGTGTATAAACTAAATTTCTGGGGCATATACCCGAATATATGATAAACCGGTTCAGGGTTAGCCAGAATGTCATACCCGTCAATTATTACAGTTCCTGAAGTTGGTGGTATTACCCCGCAGATCATACGTAATGCCGTAGTTTTACCGCTGCCATCCGGGCCGATTAGTCCCACGATCTCACGGGGTTCAACGCTGATAGTTAAACCATCAACGGCAGTAACGGAAGTATCACTAAAAACTTTTTGTAATCCCTTAGTGGAAAGAATAGGCATAGGGATTTTAATACTTACTTAAGCTTGATAATAGCATCAGCCGGCATCCCGGGTTTAAGTTCCTGTTCAATATTCTGTACACCGATTTTTACGGCAAATACCAATTTTGCGCGTTCTTCCTTTATCTGAATATTTTTTGGAGTGAACTCCGCTTTTGTTGCGATATTAATAATTTTACCCTCATACTTTTTATTGGGGAACGAGTCAGTGGTAACTTCCACAGATTGCCCAACCGTAATCCGTCCGAGTTTTGTTGAAGGGACATATATTTTTAACCATACATCATCGAGGTCGGCTATTGAACATAAAACTGTTCCCGGGAACAAAGTTTCCCCGATACTCACGGGCTTATCTACAATTGTCCCGTCAATCGGTGAACGGAAATACGCGTTGCCTATTTGAGACTTAATGACATCCACCGCAGCGGATGCCTGGTTATAATTTTGTTTTGCCGCGGAATATTGTGATTGCAGAGTATCATACTGTGTTTTTACAGTATCGTATTGCTGCTGAGAAACAGATCCTGCTGTGTACAATTCCTGTGTGCGTTTAAAGTTATCTTTGATATTATTAAGATTAATCTCCACCTGATTAATTTGTTCCATCGCAGCCATTGCCTGTGCCTGTACCTGTGCGAGCCGCGCATCGAGTTCATCATGATTAATTTCAGCGAGGGAAACGCCTTTATTCACAACTTCGCCTTCTTTGAAGTTAAGCCTAGTGATTGTTCCCGGAATTTTTGAGGATATATCCACCTGAGTAGCTTCAATTGTTCCCGCCGCTGTAATGTTTGTATTATCCGCTGACCATTTATGCGTCGCTAAAAAGTATACCGCTGTGCCCAGTACCAGAATTACCGGTATGATCACCGGCGGTTTATGTTTATTACCAACCATGTATTATATTCCTCCTGCTACTTAATATTTCCCCATTGCTTTATCCAGAGCAATCCTCGCGAGAGTGTAGTCATACACTGCCTGAAGATAATTTGTCCCGGCAAGCGTCAATGCCATTTGCGCGTCAAGTACTTCTTGATTAGTAACGCAACCATTTGAAAAACTTATATTCGCGATTTTTAACATTTCTTCCGCCAATGCTACGTTTTCCACCTGCGACTTAATACGTTCCTTCGCGTCATGAAGTTTTAGTACCGACTGTGTTATCTCCACAATAATACCATCACGTACCTGCACCTGCGCAATCTCAGCTTGTTGTTCAATGAGTTTACCCTGGGTTATTGCGTTAGATACAGCAAAACCGGTGAATATCTGCCAGTTAAACGTTAAACCGGCATACCAGCTGTCTTTCCATTCAAGTTTAGAATAAAACGGGTACTGGTACTGGTATCCCGCAAGGCCAAAGAGGGTAGGTTTATTTTTTGTACCCACAATTTTTGTGTTCAGCTTAGCGGTTTCCACAGCAGTTGCTGCGATAGCGGGCTCACTGCGTGTCTTTAGCGCTGAAGAAATACAGTCATTTAGTATAATCTCAACCGGCACGTATTCAAGTTTACCGTTTAATATAACCTCAGTATTTTGTTCCAGTGCCATTAAATGTTTCAACCTTACCAGTGAAGTGTCATACATATTTTGCGCCTGCACTACAAGAGGTTCAGTATTAGCCACCTGTGTCTTTGCACGCAGAAGGTCAAGTTTGGATACCGCTCCGGCATTAAATTTTGATTCCACGGTTTTACGGTGTTCCTCCGCACGGTCAAGTGATGCCCTGTGTGTCTCCACCAGTTCCTTCGCAAATAGCGCGGTATAAAACGCAGTAGCTGCGTCATTCACCGCGTCGTTACATGTTTTTATATATTCACTCTCTGTTGTCACAACAGCATTTTTTGCAGCACTATACGCATTTCTCACGCGGTTCCACGAAAAAATGTTTTGCTGTACCGCCACGCCAAGCATCCAGTTGTCGTCATCACCGATTTTGATGGAATTATCAATAGTTTTCGTAATACTTGTTGTAGGGCCGGTTGGGATTGTGACAGGAAATGATACGTTCATCTCCGGAATTAATGATGTATACTGATACTTAGCTAATGCTGAGACTACCGGCAGATATCCCGCTGCGGCTTCATGTACCTTACTTTTTGCGGTATCAACTTTCTTTTTTGAGGACAATACCGCCCGGTTATTCTCTAAAGTAACTTTCTTTATATAGTCAAGATTATAAACAGCGCTGTAGAGAAGCACTGGCGAGGAAACTGTAATATAGAGAACCGCGAAGAAAGTTACTGCCGCTATTCCGTGTTTACTTTGCATAAGAAACATTTTCTGATTTTACCGTGCACTTAAATTTATCAAAATAAAAGCCGGTATCCACGGTTTCAAGTTCACCCCGCTGGAAATCAACGATTTCCGCACGGAAGTGTTTTTTTGATGGTATAAGCGTATAACTGTGATTATTGTTTATCACAAACCTGTACTGATCAATATTACCAAAGAAAAAGTCACGGACTTTTCTGCATTGTTCGGGATCAAGAGTAAAACTGCCGTAATGCATTTCAAAACTTCCTCTATGCGGATCAACCGGGAGCCATCCATAAGGCGGAATATATATCTCTGTCCAGTCATGCATACCTTCCTCTCCCGGTATGATTGTCCATCCTGACTGCCACCGCGCCGGTATACCGGAAAGTTTGCACAACGTAATAAACAACATGCCTATCTGCCCGCAATCACCGTACATATGTTCATAAGTATACTTTGAAAGATTGTCAAGAGTGGAGTACTCATTTGCGAAACTGTACTTAATATTTTCAGCAATCCAGTCATAAATCATTTTTGCTTTTAGATACGGATTAGTTTCGTTAGCAGTAATAAACTTCGTAAGTTCAATAAGTTCTGCTGACGGTTCCTCATGCGGTGTCCTGGTTTTAATATTACTGACATACTCCGGATCAGTTTTTTCATATGGAATAACTTTTTCGGGATTCACCGGATTATAATACGCATACGAGTTATATTTTGTCTTAACGGTAAATACTGCTGTATCACCGGTTACGGGTTGTTCAAAGTATAAACACGCGAATTCCGGTGTAGCAATTTGTTTTTTATATGTTGGTGTGGATTCCAGGATGGTAATATTTATCTGCCGCGGGATACTCAACGGTATAGGTAACCAGCACCGCAGGAGTTCGTTTTTTTTCATCCCTGCGGTATCCGTTCGTATTTCAAGGGTCAGTATAAACGTTGTCTGAGCCAGCAGGGGTTGTTTTGTAGTTGCGTATTCACCGGTGATACTTGTCACTAATGAAAGATAATCCTGCGCTTTTTTCCCGAGGTCTTTCCATTCTATAGCGCGGGGATAGATATCGCGGTAACGGAAAAACAGGTTGCTGACACTGGGATTAATATACCATGTCTTACCATCAATTACACGTTTGTCAAACATCCGTGATTCATCCCATTCCCTGAATTCGCCGGGTTTAAAATCCTTAATTTTCTTAGCTAGCGCTTTCTGTAAATCTTCCGCAGATAAAGTATAGTCAAGACGGATACGTTTAAGTTTTTCTTTTTCCCATAATAAACGTGCCCGGTCTTCCGGTAAAATTGTGTCCCCGGTTTTCAGGATGTACTGTGTGATAAGCTTTTCCGCGTTTGTATACTCCCCGTTATCAATAATTTCTGAGAGCTCAGGAATCATTGTTTTAACCCTTTCATCAATCGCTGCTGCAATACTTATGTTAGTCAATAACAAAAACACGAGGCCTGTAAATAATCTCATCTTATTTATTTTATCACCACGTAAACTTTAGCCCAACCCTGTGAGTCAATCCTAACCCGCCATAAGGTACATACGCATAGTTTAACTGCCATTTTTCCCAGGTCAGGCCTATTCCTGCGGTTATCCCTCCACCGGTAATCGCTGCTGTACCGGTATTATACCCTGCGCGTAACGCAATGTTGGGGGTTAACGCAAACTCCGTGCCGATGCTAAAGAAACCCGCAGCGTCTGAGGGTAAGTCAAAATCCGCTGCGATTGTCAATGCATTGTCAAGCAACTTGTATCCCGCACCGAGTTTAAGTACACCGGGTAACGCGTATTTCCCGGAAGAACCCGCTATGTTCTGGTAACACATACCCGCAGTTAATGACTGGTTCACTTCAAACATTATACCGGCATCCACGGAGATTATATTTGCGATATCCGTTTCATCAGCGGTACTGAACTTTTCTTGCGCATACTTTACTGCTACCCCTGCTGATAAAGATGGCAAGAAAATTTTTTGTGCATAACTCAGTGTTCCAATAATGACCGTTGGTACCATTACATCCAGGGGAATGTCGCGTCCTGATAATTCATCAGTGTCAGTCACAGCGATATCTCCGAAGTTAATACTATTAACAGCTAAACCCATAACGCCTTTCCACGGGAGTATATATCCGGCAATAACAGTTTCATGCTGGATTAGTGTAAGATATTCCATATGCACAGCTTCCGCGCTGTTTTGTTTGAGTGTAGCAATTGCCGCGGGGTTATACATTATAGATTCCAGTTCATTCACCAACCCTGTCCCGGCGAGTCCCATTGCCGACGTTTTCGGGGTGCTTATGAGCCGTAAATATGATGCTGTTCCAACCCCGGCATTTGATCCGGCATAAACACAGACCACGGAGAACAGTGATAATATGGCTGTTAGGGTTGCAGTATAAATAATTTTTGTTTTCATATATTATTTCCCATCATTTCTTAACCATTTTTTTTAGGTAATTAACCGGGTTACCGCTTGACGGTTTTACTGTGAGGTTATAAAAATAAACACCCCTCGCAACGGCATTCCCCGCTTCATTCTTACCATCCCACTCAAGCTCATTGTATCCTATACCCGGAGAGGAAAGGGTTAATGAGCGGACCGGTTCTCCGGTGAATGTATAAATTTCAACCTTAACCTCTGTGGTTTGTTTGCTTATCATGACAGCGAATTTTGTGGTGGTATTAAACGGATTAGGGAAATTAGAAACGTTTTCCACAACGAGGTCAGTTCCGCTGACTTTACAATAAACTTCGTTACTGCTGATGTTCCCCGCGAGATCGGATGCTTCTATTGAAAAGTAATGCTCCCCTTCCGTTAACGCAATGTTTACCTGATATGTAAAAATGTATGTTGTAGTGTCATAAATAACGCCCGGGGTTAACACATCGTCAATCTTAAATGTTATACTTGAAACACTAACCGCAACATCGTCCTTGATATACCCGCGGAGAAGAGGCATGGCTGTGATGTAATCATTATCATAAATTGATGTGAACATAGCTTCCGGCGGGTTGGTGTCCTGTACAGTGGTAGACAACATTAGCGCATGCAGCGTTCCTGCTGACGGTACATACACAAAAAAGGATGTTAATACTATCAGTGCCAATCGCACAAAAAAATTCATCATAACTCCTTCCATAACTGCCTAGTTAGTTTAGTTAATGAATATTATATCACAATATTATTTTGTAATATGTTAAAATGTTCGATTATTAAAGGAGTTGATTGATCTATGGAAACATTTGTTAAATACAAAGTTCACGGGCAGTACGTTTATGGTATCTGGCACTATCCTGAAAGAAAAAAATCGCGTCCCTCAAAAGTTCCGGCAATACTTATGTGCCATGGTTTTACCGGGAACAAGTCAGAAGCTCATATGTTATTCACCAAATTTGCGCGGCGGTTAGCAAAACAGGGCGTTGCGGTATTAAGGATTGACTTTCGTTGCTCAGGGGATAGTGAAGGCGATTTTAAGGATATGACAATAACTGGCGAGATAACAGATGCTGTTGAGGGGATTAACTTTTTAAAAACCCTGTCCGGGGTTGATACAAACCGTATCGGTATTATGGGATTAAGCCTTGGCGGGTTCGTTACGTTTATGACTGCAAATAAGTTACCAGAAATAGTTAAGTACGCGGTGTTATGGTCTGCCGTAGCTGACCCAAAATTTATACTTACACGTACACCACAGGTAACAGAAGATATCCGCCGGAAAGGGTACCACCTTCGAGCTGGGAATGCTCTTACGAAACCCTTTATTGACGATATTTATCAATTTCCTGCAATACATACAATGCCCGCCTACACCAGTCCTGTACTGGTTGTGCACGGGGATAATGATAAAAGTATACCGCTAACCCACGCTGGGATGTATGCCCGACATTTTAAACATAACGGCAACCTGTTTGAGATGAAAGTTATTGCAGGAGCGGATCATACATATAGTTCACCGCAATTAGAAGATAAAGTTTATGGTATAACAGAAAAATGGATAAAGAAAGTTTTAAGGGGGTTATAAAGAAATGAAGAAATTTATTGCGTTATTTACATGCACAGTATTACTGGCTACTTTGGGGACAACGGCATTCACAGCGGGAAGTAAACCGCGTATGGCCGTTATGCCGTTGAGTGAAGGTTCGATTGATCATTGGTGGGGTAACTGGAATGTCGGGCAGGGCGTGTCGGACATGCTGGTAACCGACCTTGTAAAAAGCGGCAAGTTTTCTATGATTGAACGTGAACAACTACAAAAAGTTATGGCAGAACAGCAACTCGGCGTTTCCGGCGCGGTGAATGAAAACACTGCCGCGCAGTTAGGAAAAATTCTTGGTGTTGACTATATCATCGTCGGGAGAATAACACAGTTCGCTGTGGAATCCAACGATATATCAATCCCCTACGTCGGGAGAGTACAGAACAACGTTGCGCAATGCGCGATTGATGCCAGGGTGGTCAGCGTAAAAACCGCGGAGATCCTTACCGCGATTGACGGGCAGGGGAAAGAAACTAAGACAGGTTTGTCGGTATGGTTATCCGGCGTCCCGCATTTTTCGTTCGGGAGTAATGATTTCCATAAAAGTATTCTCGGTAAAGCTACCCGCACAGCAGTAACTGATTTTGTTGCAAAACTTACCGCTCAGGTAGGCGGGGATGGAACGATAAAACCTCAACAACCAACTGATGTTACTACCGGCGCAATCGAAGAGGTTAACGAAGTGCTTGCAAAAGTTGCGGATATCGAAGAAAATATTGTTACACTCAATGCCGGCCTGGATTCTGGAGTGAAGAAAGACATGGTTTTTATGATACGCCGTATAACAAAAGTTGTGACTGACCCTGATACGGGTGAAGAAATCAAGAAAGTATACAGCACAATCGGTGAAGTTAAAGTCACGGAAGTAGGAAAAAAATCTGCCACTTGTGAAATTGTGAAGACTGAACCGAAACAAACTATTCAGGTTAAGGACGAAGCGTCCTGGAAAAAGAAATAAGTATTTCTGGTATAAAGCTTAGAATTCCAACCGTAATCCTGCGTTCACGCAGTAACGGTCTTTATTCCGTGTTTCACCCATACGGTACTCGCCGCTGACATTGATTTTTACTACTAAAATACTAAATTCCAACCCGCCAAAATAACCGATGTCCATACCGGTGGATTCAAGATTACCCGGCCCTTCAATCGTAAAGGCCGAACTGCTTGAAGTACTAGCCGACGTATATTCGGTTAAAGTAATACTGCCGTTAGTGTTGACTTTGGTGTTAACCTTTGAAGTATTGTAGTATGCCGCCGCACCGGCAAATGGTGTTACGAATAATAAGTACTTACTAACCATAAGTTTTGCGTTCATTGACGTGATTGCCCAGTCGGAAGATAACGTTGTTGCAGCGTTAACCGTCTGGGTATAGTTATAACCCGAATAAGTGTCTGTATTAGTAACATTATACGCCTGCCCCGCTGTGAGTGAACCGGTTAACATATCCATCCCCACACCAATTGAGATGTCAGGCAAAATAATACCTTCCAGCCCGCCGCCAATAATTTTTTTACGCACTTCAGCGCCCATTGCCTGGTTCTTAAACGCAAACTTAGTCCCTGTAACATCAATACTGATTTCGCTGGTACCATACTTTGCACCGAGGTCAAGATCAAACGGTAACCCTACCTTTGCGTGGACCATTACCTGCGGCAATGCAAGCATTTCGGGTAACGCGTATTTATTTGCATCAAATGCGTTCATCGCTAAATTCTTAAATGCTGAGAGGTCGATATTGAACGTATTAAGCCCCGCGATTGCGCCAATTTCAAACCCCAGCAAATGGCACACGTTTGCGGGTAAGTACATCCCGCCTGATGCGTTGAATTCAAGCCCGGGTTTCAACTGGCTGCCGAACCACGAACTTACCGACGAAAAGTCGGTCTTAATATCGTTTGTAGCGGTCTGCACGTCATCTGTAATCCCGGCGTATGCTACACCGGTAAAACCTAATATCATAACTGCGAGTACTGCCATAACTTTTTTCATTTCAATCTCCCCCTTGTTTCATACATAACCTATATTATTAACAAATAATCCGGTTTTTTTCAATGATCCCCGCGTTTTTTCTTTCCCCTCAAGTTATAATTGTTTTCTCAAATAATATATAATAACTAGATAAGTACCATATTATGATACAAAAGTATATCGAAAGGAAATATTTGCGATAATGAAACCAAATCTATGGCACGCAGGCAGTCTTATATTAATAACAGGAGTGTATCTTATGTCATCAGTACCAAAAGTATCAGCGGAAGTATTACTGGGTAATGAAGTATTGCAGAAGTCCGGGTTCAAAATCCTCAAAAATAAACGTGTGGGTATAATCACTAACCATACAGGAAAAACCAAAACCGGGCAAAGCGTGATTGATCTTATATACGCAGCACCCGATATTAAAGTAACAGCATTATTTGCGCCGGAACACGGTATCCGCGGGGATAAGGATGAAAAGATTAACTCCAGTGTAGACGAAAAAACCGGCCTTACGATCCACAGTCTTTACGGGAAAACTCAAAAACCAACGAAAGAAATGCTTGAGAATGTTGATATTATAGTTTTTGACATACAGGACATCGGGACACGGTTTTATACGTATATAACCACCCTTGCGCTCGCAATGGAAGCTGCAAAAGAAAATGGGAAAGAAGTTATTGTTCTTGACCGCCCGAACCCGATCACCGGGGTTTATACTGAAGGAAATATTTTGGATAAAAAGTTTTGGGGCGGTTTTGCTACCCATTACCCTTTGCCGGTACGGCATGGGATGACCGTAGGTGAGCTTGCATTGTTGTTTAATACACAGTTCAAAATCGGGTGTAAGATACAGGTTGTGAAAATGGTTGGATGGACCCGCGGGATGTGGCTGGATAACACCAATGTTCCCTGGATTAATCCGTCACCGAATATGAAAAGCCTTACCGCCGCGTTGTTGTATCCAGGGGTAGCGTTATTTGAAGGCCGCGGGACTAATGTCAGTGAAGGCCGCGGGACGGAAGCGCCGTTTGAATATACCGGAGCGCCATGGATAAGTTCAACAACCTATGCTGCAGAATTAAACTCACGGAATATTTCAGGAGTTACGTTTGAGCCAACAGAATTCGTTCCTGATGCAGCGTCATTTTATAAGTACAAAGGCGAAACGTGTTATGGCGTAAAAATTAAAGTTACCGACCGAGAAAAAGTTCAGGCAGTAACGCTCGGGGTACATATGGTGGATGCAATGATAAAACTTTTCCCGGATAATTTTAAGTTAATCCCTGCATTTGACGGGCTAAGCGGCAACAGTAACGTCCGTGAACAACTCCTTGCCCGTGTGCCGGTAGACACAATAGTTGCCGGGTGGAATGATGAACACCAAAAGTTTTTGAAGATACGCAAAAAGTATCTGTTATATAAATAAAACGGATTCAAAACCCGGTACTCACTTCCTATTTAGTGAACACTTTGTCCAGATGTTCACCTATCTTATTGCGGTGTTCAAGCAAAAATTCTGGATTCACTGAAAACTCTGTTACTGATTTACTGACAGTATCAGGCACTACCACAAGTTTTTCCGCTTCTTCCACCCAGTCTTTATACTTTCCGTTTTTCTTTAGTTCATTAATTTTTTTCTGGAGGATAACAAAATATTCGTAGTCCTGTATACCATCACGCAGGCATTCAAACCGTAGAGTACTTAAAGCTTTTTCACCGGGGCCGGGGTATAACAAAAACCCATCACCGTTGAATACCCGCACCTGGCCGTTTGACGCATCGTAATCCACGAGTTCGTTGTACTCATTTGGGATAACGTTTTTCGCGGTATTCTTACCCCAGACATTTACCCCCCAGTACAAAAACCCGCGGGATTTATACTGCCAGGTTTGCCAAAATAATAACCGGTGATCAATCGCAGGGTAGTCAATAAACAAATTCGCATATGGCCGCCGCGGTGACAGGCAGACATACCACCAGAACTCAGTCCCTTTATTTCGTTGTTTTTCAAAAATTTCAGTATCAAAATTAGCTGTAGTCGGGCAAAAGATGTCAATATAGTTCGTAAGATGTTCTTTATAGTACGTTGTATTAAGTATCTTTAATGCAGGACAATACTTCTTTGCAAGTTCGCTGGTGCGTGTGATAAACACAAAATCTTCAGGTTTAGGTTCATCTGCGGTATAAACATACGCATACTTCAACCACCCGTGTTTACGCAGGTACGCGCTGTAGTCAGTGACAAACTTTACGGCAAAGTCTAAATCTTCTTTCCTGACATTTTTCCTGTCCTTAAAAAAATCAATCCCGCCCGGCCAGTTATAACCGAATAACGCAAAATTAAACACGTTCAAACCGCGACGGAAACAGTCTTCATACTCCACGGTTATTTGTTCGACCGGTAATTCGTTAAACGCCTTCCCCGCCCATTCAGGTTTTTGGTAAATAGGGGTTATCAGGCTTACCCGGTAGTCAAGCATAAAGTTGCGTGTATTGACATACATTTTCTCGGGTAAATCCCATAACTGGAACGCAGTCGGTAAACTTGATGTTCGGGGTAATACGAAGTTGTACACACGCAAAGTAACGGGTATTTCCTGTGCTGAGTAACTCCCCGGAATTGTTACCTTAACCTTCCCTTTATAATTTCCCGCTTGAGTTTCCGCTGGAACGTGTATTGTTACCCATACAGGCTGTACTTCAGTGAACTTAACTTTAAACTTATAAAAATCAAGCAATGGGTCAGGGAACCAGCCTATACGGTCGATTGGATAAACCGGATTTCCGGTTTTTACGTAGCACACAACGGATAGTTTGATGTTGTCCTTAGAAGAAATTACTGCGCCGGTATCGCCGCATTTAAGATCAGTGAGTTCAACATTTACATCATCAACATTTTGTTCTGTTGGAATAACGATCACCTGAAAACTTGTGTACTCATCCTTTGCTGTATTAAGCTCAACATTTTTTTCAAGGGTGTATGTGTAAGGACTATCCTTAAAAACCTTAATCAACGGGTTCAACGGTGTAGCGATAAAACCTTCGGGGATAGTTTTGTGTAATGCATAATAATCCGCAATATTTTTTGTTAATGCCAGCATCCGCGTGTTATACGCTAACACCGCAGCGGAAGCGTTGACTTTTCTTATATCCATATCAGTAGTTGGATATACCACCGTTGCGTCGGTATAAACTTTCTTCGCTTCACCAATAATATTTATTACCCCGGTTCTTTTATCTTCGGGTAATGTATTCACCGCAGCTTCCGCAACTGATAATTCATGTTTCAGAGTATCCATTTGTCCGGTAAGCGACGGGATGGAAGGAAGAATTGTGCGTAATAGTTCAGTATCCGTAGTTGTTTCTGCAATAACAAAATATACTGTGGGTGAGGGTTGTATACCATCTATCAACTGATACTCAATCCTTTGTTCAACAACAGGTTTATCTAAGGTGTTGATCACTATATCAGTAGAATAAATTTTAGCGGTATACTTCTTTTTCTCGCCGGTATTGTTGTAAATACTGTAGGTGACAACATTTTTGTCGGGATACAACGCTGTATGCCTGTTAATCTGCGCAGTACTGCATTTTTCACCGCCAAAAACGAGTTTCCCGAATGATGCGGGTGAATGGAACGATTTCGCTGCGGGTATCCATGACGAAGTTTCATGAGTTGAGATTGAGTTCCGGCAGATGTTTAACCGCCACACATCATTGGGTTGAGGGGTAGTAACCCCGAATGACACAAATGGGATTTTTATTACAGCATCCCAGGACTCCTTGCCGGTATTAGTTGTTATAACAGCATTACTAGCCCATGTAACATCCTTCATTTTTTGGTCAAACACCGCGCCAACAGGGTTGGTGAGTATATGAAAATATGTAGTTCCATCTGCGACGGGTGAAATAAAAAGTTCAATACTATCTTCTCTCCATAACGACCCGTCATGCTGAGAAGCCGGTGTTACTGTACCCTGTGAAAGCTTCATTGCCGCAGGGTCAAACATTGTAAGTTTAAAACATAAATGTGTGTCATCATACCACACAGCAGCTTTTGTCTGGTTCTCCGCAGCGGTAGTGGTTGAGAGTTTAACAAAATCTGTGATTTCAGGTATACGGCTGGTATCCACTCCGGAAGTAAGAGCGGTTATCAACGGAATCATGAGTAACGGCAAATTGTTCATAATATATCACCTCATCTGCACTTCACGTAAAAATTTAGCGTTTTCTTCAGGTATAGACGAATTGATAAACATCCCGGACCCAAGCTCGAACCCCGCGGTTTTGGTTAACCTCGGAATTATTGTTATGTACCAGTGAAAATATTCTGATACATCATCGCTGCACGGGACGGAACGTATACAGAAATTGTAGTCCGGATTTGCGAGGCCGTAGTATAACTTACCAAGCATAAGTTTCATTACATACGCAAGGTCTTCAAGTTCACCGTCATTGGTTGTGGAGAATGAAGAGGAATGACGTTTCGGGAAGATCCACGTATGGAACGGCGTTAATGCTGCGTATGGAGTAAGCGCCACAAAATGCGAGGTTTCAAATATTACGCGTTCCTGCTGTTCAAGCTCATCCTTCATCATCCTGCAGAAAATACATTCACCTGTATCGTCGTGATATTGCATCGCAATCTGCATACGTAACCGTATTTGTTGTGGAACAATCGGTGTAGCGATAATCTGTGAGTGAGGATGAACAATCGACGTTCCGGCATTAGACCCGTGATTACGGAAAATAATTATCTGTTCAATCCTCTTATCTTTCAGCATCTCAGCGTATCTTGAACGGTAAGCGATAAGGATTTCTTTAACCTCATTTTCCGGCATCAGCGGGATATCAAGGTTATGCTCCGGTGTTTCAATCACCACCTCGTGTAACCCGACCCCGGTCATTGAACGTTTAGACCCTTCGTATTTACGTTTAAGCACGCCTTCCCGTAGTAACGCAGGGAATTTGTTGGGTATCACGCGTACCTGCCAGTTACCGTTTTTATTGCGGATTGTGCATGACTCATACGGTGTCTGCTGTTCATTCCCCGGGCAAAACGGGCATGCGGGATCATGTGAAGGTATGGGAGTTGTATCTATCCGCCCTTTCTTAAAATCATCGGGCCGTTTTGCGCGTTCCGTAGCGATGACTACCCATTCACGTGTGATAATGTTTTGCCTGATCTCCGGCATTGTAAAAAGTCTCCTTTTAACGTTATGTATTTTTAATATATTACCAGAATTCTATAATAATCTCAGCTTTTGTTCAACTTACCTTCCGCACACGTTCTAAGTTGAGGAGATCAGATCCTGGCGGATCTTTTGGTGTCTCAAGTATCAGCGGTAATTTCCCGAGTATCGTATGAGTTACAACGTTCTTTATTCCCTGCAGCCCGATCATTCCTTTTCCGATATGTTCATGGCGGTCAAGATGCGCGCCAAGGACGGACTTCGAATCGTTTATATGCCACATCCGCACGTTGATAAAACCAATAGTGTCTTCAATTTCCTTAACGGTAAACCGCCATCCGGCCGATGTTTTTATATCATATCCTGCGGCGTATATATGACACGTATCCAGACAAAACCCGGCACGTTCTTTAAGTTTGATATTATCATACACATACTTTAATTCAGTTAATTTTTCGCCAATCCTCCGTCCACCCCCGGCAACATTCTCAATCAATAATACTGTACCCGTATCTTTTGTATTAAGGTAAGGATCCTCCAGTGCGTTATTCACAGCGCTGATCAACTGCATGAGCCCGTGTTCGCGTGTAGAATTCTCAGAGTATGACCCCGGGTGGATCACCAAAAAGTGTGCCCCAATTGCGTTACACGTATTGAGGTCGGTAATCAGGGTATCAACCGATTTTTTGTAGAGCACAGGGTTTGACGTACACAAATTCGGGAGATATGGCGAGTGCGCGATAACGGATACTATATTATTTTCTTTCACCTTACTACGGAACTCATGGATTTCACCGGTGCTTATCTGCCGGTACCGCCATCCGCGGGGATTATGTGTAAATATTTGTAAAGCATTACACTTTTTTGATACCGCCTCGTCTATTGCAGAAGGTAAGCCGTTGCGTATAGAACAATGCACACCGAGGATCATTTTATTAACTCAACTTTATCCGTAGTAAAAGAAATGATGTCTTTTTTAGCATCACTTCTTGTTAATTCAATTCTTGCGATACCGCCAACTCCAATATTATTTATAACCTTTACATCGCGTAACGGCGGATTTTCGCTGGTACGATAGGGTTCGATCACTGCGATATACCGCGCGGAAGTAGCGCCGGTTTTACGTGCGAGTACCATCGGACATTTTTGCGGAGGTTTACCAGCTAACCCGTTACCGGCATAGATAACATTATTCGTTTCCCCTGCGGTATGCCCCAGCATTGTCAACCGCACGGTAACACTGCTGGCGGTATCAACAAAATCAGCAGTCCAATCATCGTTATGTTCCGCTTTTTTGATATCAGTAAAATACTGGTACGCTTTTTCTTTTGATACCGGTTCGGGTTGAACAATCCACGGAAGTGATGATTGCAAAATTCCGTAGTTGTGGTATGCCCAATCGATTGTCACAGGAACAGTACCGCAGTCGATATCAAAAATATCAACCACGTATTTGTCGGTAAGCACTACGGTTCTCCGCATAGCCACACCAGGGTATAAATTATCACACATACCGCGTGCCACGTGGAAGCCGGGTTCAGTATGGAAAAACTCAAGTATCCCGTCTACCTTTGCCTGGCTTTTTTCATTAATCAAAACTGTATTATGAGACAACGTTTGTTTGTACCACCAAGTAAACTGTGCTGCACCGTAATTGAGTACCCCAGGATCCGGCGCCAACACTTTCCCGTATCCGTATAAATGTATAGCGAGTTTATCCGGATGCCCGTGGCCTGACCCATAAGGGCCGTAGTCGAAGTGGAGATAAAGCTGATCTGACCCTGTACCTTCACGTAATACAGCTGCGCCTAAGCCGCCAAAATTCTTGCTGGTAAGGACTAACCCCGCGGTTTCGGGTAACGGTTCTACGCCGTAAAGTAACGCTTCCATTGAATTCCGTCCCCGCGATTTTATTGCTGTCGCGTAGTTTGGATCACGAAACTTTGCGTATGCGTACTCGTAATTAGCGCTTTCCCCGGAAAGCGAAAACTCTGCCGCATCGCTTACCCCCGGGAACCGCAGGTTCGGCTGGACATATTCCAGCGGTGCAGCGAATAATGAACGGTACTGTTTATTATCCACAAACTCTGTAATACCTGCCAGAGAAGCCATCTCTACGGTTTCTCTGATAGGCTTTAACGCATAAAAATGGTATGACGGCGAACTTTCATACCAGAAACCGTCGGGGAGGACAGAGTTATTTAGTTGAAACTGTAACCCGCTATCACCGTACAACGCATCGCTTACCATCTTGGAATCGTTTAAACACAACCCCACAGCAGTAAGCAATCCATTATGCCACGACTGCCAGTTACTACGTCCCGAATTGTTACGCATAATATTCTTCGCTACTTCAAGAAAAAGGTTTTGTTCAATATTTTGTTTATCAATATCAGAGAAAACCGTATTACTACAGATAATATCGTATGCCCATACCACGGAGATAAACGTTACGGCTTCGTCCAGTGTTTGTGAAAACACATGACCCCATGATTTATCATTCGTTCTTGACCTCACCCCGTGTAGAGGATAGTTACGATATCTCTCCGCATAACCAGTTAAAACATCCCGCACGTGCTTAGCATACCGTGTATCGCTGGTAAGTGCATATACGATAGAAACGTTGAAAAGGTTGTCTAAAATAGCGTGATGCTTACGCGAGACAACAACACCATCATACGGCATCCCGGGATGGTCAAGTTTACAGACAGGGCACCAGTTTTTACCGTCAACATAATCCAGCGTACGGCCGCATTGCCGACACGCATAGTAGTGTGTCCACTCCCCGCCGGTATCCGGTATGTTAACTGGCGTTGCAACAATGTTATTCGCCTGTTTTATTAACCGGTCCGCAATGGTTTTTGCCCATTCATACTTTTGTATACGTTCTTTTATCTCCGCGACTTTGTCTTTATTAACGATAATATACGGCCGTTGTTTTTGCGATAATAACACTTTAGTATTTTCTCCCATAACATTTGTACAGGTAATCCAAGCGGGGGACGATAGTAATAATACGACCAGCATCCTTAAGTAAGCACATTTGTTTTTCATGGTTCTGTTTACCTTCTTTATTCAAATACCAGCTCTCCAAACAGTTTGGGCTGGAAAAACATCCGACCGGTAAGGCCTGCCCACGTAGATAGTTCCTGCGGGTCGGCGATATCAATATACCGTTGGCGGTTTAAGTTCAATCCCCAGGTATCCCCAGCTACGGGTACCATGCCTAACGACTTAAACGGGATAACAAACTTTGCAATCCAGCGCGACTTATTATAATCTTTTTCTACGTTTGACATCCATTCAATATTTGCTTCCGCGGTTTTTGAAGTCCCCGGTTTCACCTGGCTATCGTACTGTGTGTTGATACTATTAACCCCTAGGTGCCAGTAAGTATCGCGTGTAAGTTTCGGGTCGATAAACAGTTCGATACTATCTTCGTTGTACACCCCGCTGTCACGCTTGGTAACCTTTCCGCCGAGCTTGTTTACATAGGGTTCTTCCGCAACGACGGCGATATACAAATTGTTATTGTCATACCCTACATACGCGTAGGTAGGCGGTATTTTACCGCTGTTATCCATCGGAATAAATTGTGAAGTACGGGTAAGCGTTTCCCACTTTTCGTCGGTAAAAGATATGGCCGGGTCAAGCTTCGCTCCGGACATAAGTTTCTTGACTACAACTTTTTTTATGTCCAGCACCTTTTGGTACTCCACCCGCGGGGTGCGGATGGTGTTGCGTATCTCAGACATCATCGCGGTATCATTGCACACTTTTGCAACGCTGTCAAGTTTAGCGTCAAGGATTGAGAGGCTCGAGGATACAGTTGATTGGTAACTTTTGTTCCTCGGGGTGGTCAACACAACGTTTAACGTTTCAAAATACTGGTTTTTCAAATCCAATACCGGTTCTGCACAGGATGGGCCAAGTAAAGACGCTAGCGTATCTTTTGTTGACTGGTTAGCGTTATACTTCCCTGGGTTCCACATATAGTCACCGCCGGTAACATGCGTAAGTTTGTAAATTTCACTAACAGTTCCGTTCATATGAATCCCGCTTGGGTTGGTAAGTTCATAAAAGTTTGCAGGTAAGTCGATTTCGTAGGCATCAAAAAAACAAATCAATGGTTTATGATGCGCGTATGACGTATTATCCCAGAGGAACGGTATCCGCCCGTTGATGAAACCGGAAAAAACTTTAACATCATCTTCCGTAATCTTGAACGACCGCACCGTTGGGCCGGTCCATACGATAGGAACGTCCAACGGTATTTTATCCGCGAGTTCTTTAAAATAATCAATTGCAAGTTTTGGCTCGCGGCTCCACCCGTACACGTGTCCGTTGCTATAATGCGGTGCGCAGAAAATAATTGTTGTCTCAGGATATTTAGCTTTCACCCGGCGGTATACGTCGTTCACAAGGAATGCCTGGGCATCAGCGACAGTTTTAAACATTTGTTTATCCCCTTCGTAAAACAGGATAAACTCTTTATCTTTGTAATGCGTATAGTCATCAGCGCAAAGCATTATATACTTCCCTCCCTGCGCGAGGCTGTTCTCAAAATCGGCAAACAACCGGTCACGTTCTGCGGGGTCGGATACCACGATCCTTGACGATGTTGTTACCTTCACAGAGTAGTACGGGTTGACGAACTGCATGATATCAACTAACCCGATATCACGGCTATTGTTACACACATCTTTAACAAACTCGGTGTATCGTTGATCCGGGTTTCGCCAATCGTGCGTGTTGTAGTTTATGTCGATCATATTGAGCTTGTACAACGGCATCCACCGCGCATACTCTTTCATCTTAGCGAATTGCGTAGTTCCGCTGACAGTACGAACTTTGTATGATGGCCAGTCGGTAACCTCAACTTTTTGAAGCACAACATTACCGTCCTTATCCGTAGTCATCATGTGAATCAACGATATCAATGAGTATGCCAGCCCGCGGGATGTATTGCTTTTACAGATAATTACGTTTTTATTGTTATGTTTTACCGTTTTGACAACATACCCTTCGCTATTCGCCAGTGCTGTTGTGCTGTAGGTAAGGTTATATTTATTCTCAAGCTCTTCGGTTAATCCATTATCTCCCAAGGAGATAATAGTGTCATACTTCCCGTAATCCTTCAACGGAGCGGAGATAACGTCAACGACAGAGGTTGTGCTAGAAACAAACTGTAATTTACCGTTGAATAATTCAATGGCATACTCTACCGCCGGAGCAACTGTCGACGAAGTTACTATTAACAGCGAAGACGCCACTGCGCTTTTTTTGTATACCATCAAAAAGTCCGGGTAGTACACAACCTCTTTTGGTGCGGGGATTATCTTGCCAATGTAGTTTGGATACACAATGTTAGCTCCTTGCAAGCTTGATGAGATCGCAGTGGCGACGGTAACGGCAATGGCGATTAACAATTTACGCATTTAAAGTACCCCTGTTTCCATATAAATTGACGGACTCGCACTAAATTATATATAATAAGCGGAAATTAACAAGCCTGGGCAAGTGGTGGAACTGGCAGACACGTAGGTCTCAAAAACCTATGACCCTTACAGGTCTTGAGGGTTCGATTCCCTCCTTGCCCAAATATGTTATTTTTCTGTGATTATCAGCGGATACACCCAGACCAGCCAGTCATATTGAGTGTTTTCCAGCGGGTTTACCCGGAGGGTTAATAAAACAGTTTTCCCAGCCCATGGTGTTAAATCAATTTTGTATTCGTTTATTACCGTATTTTTATCAGAAACATCCCATAATTCTTTACCGTCAATCAAGACAGAAAACCGTGCACCATCAACACTTTCATGAGTTAAACCGGTACCAAATACGAAACTCAACTTTTTTCCTGACTTCAGAACAGGGAGCTTAATCGTAAAAGTAGCGTCACTATCAGCTAGTTCCTTAGGATGATGGAAAATAGATTTTTTTAGGGTTTCGTTATAAAGTACAACTTCACTACGCCAGGATAAACAGTTTGTAAGTACGGCATTGTTTATATTGTCAGTTAAATTGATAACAACAGATTCTGT
This sequence comes from Elusimicrobiota bacterium, assembly GCA_041658405.1. Lineage (NCBI taxonomy): Bacteria > Pseudomonadati > Elusimicrobiota > Elusimicrobiota bacterium. The sequence goes on along the minus strand of JBBAAG010000001.1, from coordinate 102,739 downwards.
TTCCTCCGGGACCGGATTCCAGGATAGTTTAGTATAAGTACTTGTAGAAAGTACGGGTAATGTTTCAGCCCAATCTTTTATTCCAATGATTGGTTTGGCGAACTCGAATACACTTTCCCGCTGTGCGGTATCTGCCAGACGGAACACGTCATATATATATTTTTTCTTATCAGGCTTAGAAGCATTAGGATCATTTTCTGTCCAGGTCCAAAGACCTAACCTCAGGTTACCCTCTCCTTTATGGTCTACATGCCGATGAAGAATAAATGCGTCTATCCCCGGCAGATGGCTGAGTTTATGGAAAGCATATGCATAAGCAGCTGCCTGAACTTTTTCGCCGTCTATCCCCGCTGGTGTATGAAATCCCTGCTCTGAGAGAATAATCCGTCGCGGCTGACCTCGGTACAATAAAATATCCTGGTTTAGAAACGCAGGTAATACTTCAATATTTTTAAAAGTAATCTTGGGTGTGTCAAAACTTAATACTGCCATCCGGTCATTCCAGAACCGCGGTTCGAAAAGGTTCTCCGGGTACGGATGAAAAGCAATATGCCAGGGGAAATCACCGCTGTTTTTTGACCAAATAGTTAATTGTTCCACAAATTCTTTACCATTAAATGCCGTTAACGGATCAGGGCGAAGGGCTGTACTCCAATGATGGTCTAAGGATACGTAAATCCGGATTTTAGAATGAAATTTTCTTGCTGCAAGATCGGCAATCCGTAAAGCAATCCCGTAATCTTCAACAAAATCAGATAACGTGATTTTACCGATATTATACCATTCCAGGTGTGACTGAACTTCATTACCAATAATGTAACCGGAAACCCAGCCGAATTTACCCGTTGGATCAGAGTAACGGTTAGCCAGATATTCAATTACTGCATGATAGTAACGTAACCCGGGGTCAGTAGCCGTATTAAATGCTCCTAAATGATTCGGTGCGTTAGCTAAATCCGTTTTTGGATGAATTAAATAATTTTGCGGGTTTGGGCTATCCGGCACATGGTTAAGAAGAATTCCGGTAATATCAATTCCTGCAGCAGTCAGGTTTTTGCAGGTAGTGTCTAATCTACTTATATACTTAGTATTAATCGGTATATTTTCACCGTCTACTTCCCATGTTTCGCTAGGGGTACCGGTAGACCAATTAATTATACTTGAGACCGAAATATTTATTGCCGCATGTTTAACCCCTAGAAGAACCGCATCTTCTACATCCTGCACCTGAAGCCCTTTAATACTTGCAGGCCGGAGAAAATCGAAGTTACGTAATGATACCGACGATAAGTCGTTTACATAATGAGATTTCCCGGCCCGTTGCCTGGACTTAGAATCAATTATTTGAAATTTTGAAAATAACCTGTCCTGTGTACCCGCAAACCTGGGTATTTCGATACGGTTATTTTCGGGGATCCCCTGCCAGGCGATACTCAGTTTTGAGTCAAGCGTATATTTTTGGTAAGGTTTAAGTTCAATCAATTTTACCGGTGTTTTGAGGATACCCGTTAATTTTATTATTAAACTCTTTTCCATAGCTTCAACTGAAGTAATATCCAATGACGGGTCGTATAAAGAATTATTTTGCAGGTTTGCACAGTCAGCATTACTCAGATAACCAGCCAGGCTTAACAAAAAGGTAGACAAAAATATTTTCATCATGTTTACACCAATATATATAATTTATGAATTCAATATCAAGCCTTTTATGATATTATTTAAACATAATAATCTTAAATATATCTTGAGATAATGGATAACACTTAACGTGTAAAGGTTACTTAACCGTTTATTTCTGTGATTTTAAATACGGCTCTGCAAGATTGTACACTAGTTCGTAGTCCGGTAAATCTGCAAATACAAAATATTCAGGTATATTATCCTTGTTGTGTTCAGGGTCAAACATTTCACTGGATAAACTAAATACAACAGTTCCCCGTGCCTCTGCAGTTGCCACTTTTTGTATGCTATCAATAATCCTGTATTCAGCTGAGGTAACCTTTTTTTCTCCAGTTGCATGAACAATGATTACGCGTTTGTCAGTAAGCGCATAAAACGTGCGTTTACGTTTGTACGTTTTATACACAAACCGTCCGATGGTGAGATACAATCCTGATAATATCAGTACCGCACCGATTAACGGAAACAAAAGCGAGAGCCAGTTCGCGGGATTCGCGAATCTTGTGTCCAGGTATAACTCCACAACTTTTTCTGTCACACCCACACACCACGAGGTACAAACCCAGGTATAGCCAATCCCCAGAGGGATAAACAGGTAGTCAAGTTTTTCGAAGATAACACTGGCATCAGGTTTACCGGACCACAAAACACGCTCACTGGCGGTTATTACGTCTTTCAACAGCATCCATGTTTCAGTTTTACTGTCATACCCGAAAGTATTATTGTATTTATCCGTCATATCATACCTGCGGATCCGTTTTTTTCCGGGCAATAACTGTTTCGCGCAGGGTAAGGATTTCTTTATGCACACCTGTAGCATCAGGGATATCATTGAAACTATTACCCTGTACCACCCCGCCCACCTGCTGTTTTCGTGAGTCATAGTTAATAAATGAAGTACTGATACCAAAAACCAGCGTACCCCGTCCGGTAGAATTAACTGTTTTGCTGATCTCCTCAATTTTATCAAGCTCTAGCGCTCTCATATTTTTATTCCCAAGCGTGGTGACGATAATAACCCGCTGGTCAGTTACAGCGTAGAACGTTTTCTTGCGGAGGTAGTGTTTATATATAAACCGTCCAAATAAAAGGTATAGGCCGATAAGGACAAAGGGTAATCCAAACAACGGGAATATGTATGTGAATAAATCAATCCCTGACGGTATGGTGTTAGTCCCGCTGTGTTTATTAACAAAAAACATTCCGCATGCAGCAGCTTCCCATACAAGACTGAATCCGGTCCAAAAAATGGAGAACGGTATCATAAACCAATCCTCTGCACCGAAGATTATATTAGGATCAGGCTTACCGGTCCATACAACACGTTCACGTTCCAGGAGTTCATCCTGGAATACCGCGTGTTCGTTTATCTGCGCTTCAAAAATATTGGGTTCAACCATCACGCATTCCCTTTAGCACTGTTTTTATTACGATAATACAACGCAATATCTATGAGAACCATTATTCCGTTTAAAACGTAAAGATATACCACCCAGTCACAACTGTAGAGCAGTTTATGTATTACCCCTGCGGCATATCCTATGACAATGATATATAAAAAAGTAACACTTTTCCCGCTGTTATTCTTTGATACCCACGATTTGTAGATTGAGACCGGCCATGCCGCACCAAAACAGAGAAGCATTATGATCTCAAATATACTCATCCCGGTTACTTACCCTTCCCTTTATCTTCTAACTTCAATAACTCGCTTACGGTAACGAACTCATACCCTTTCGCGCGGATATCTTCAATAATTTTTGGTAATAACGCGAGAACACGGTTTACCTTCCACCCGTCATGCATAAGAATTATTGCACCGGGTGCAGAATTTTTTACGTAGTAATCCAATAACTGCTGATCAGACAATTTTGTCCAGTCATACCCATAGGACCAGTTGATAACGTCGTATCCCAGTTTTGCGCATACATCAATCGCCCATTTTTTGCAGTACCCATAGGGAAACCGCAGAAGATGCGGTTTTATACCGATCGTAGTGCTGAGTACCGCCTCGGTTTGTTTGATATCGTCAGTAAGGATTTTTATGGCTTTCTCATCAATAACTTTTATCTTATGATACCCCCGGTGGACTGTGGTGTGCGACCCGATCTCATGCCCGGCTTTTGCTACCAACTTAGCTTCTTCCGGATGATACTTAACCTGGCTGCCTGACATAAAGAAGGTTGCTTTAACCTTTTGTTTCTCAAGTACCGCAAGAAAGTCAGGAGTCATCTGCCCAGGCCCGTCATCAAACGTTAACGCTACAAATCTACCGCCATCCTTCGGGCCGTTAGTATAAAACCTGCATTCCGCAGTACCTGCTGCAAATAAAAGTGTTGCTAAAACCAGTAACCCTAAACTCTTAACTCTCAACTTCCGTTACCCCCTCAACTACTCATTCTCCATTAACTCAACACGTTTCACGCCGATTATTAAAGGTATGATAAACACCAGCACACTAACCCCCGCGACGGTAAGGACTGCAGAAACGGTTACCTGCGCGCTGTACTTCCCCATACCGGACAAAACCTTAAAATGCATAATCAACGGCCATGCTAACACTGCCAGAACAAAACCGTTATAAAACAAAGAGTATACCATATACATAATCCCGCCAAAAGAGGATTCCACCTGTGCAACGTTCTCGACACGGAACCGGGGATACACCGCGCCCATACCCATCGCCAGCCCGGTTAACGCAAAGATACTCACGATCACAGCACCGGTGGATAACCAAAACACAAACGTATCCACCCGCAGGAGTAGGTTTGATACCACGGATATCGCAAGCCCCAGAACAAATACCGGTAAGAATGTCAGCCAATATTTTGACCACACAATCTGCCGTGAGGACAACGGTGCACTGCGGAGCACCCAAAAACTTTCCGCTTCAATACTCAACGCGGGATACACAAACCTTAACGCCACTGCGGAGATAACAAACCCCGCTAGGCCGATATTAAAAAATGCTGCTATGTTCTTGAGATAATAATTATCCAACGGAAGTTTGTCGATATTAAAGATGTACACCACAATCAACGCGCCCAGGAGTAACAATTGTGTCCACTGGTTAGGATCCCGGAAGAAAAGTTTGAGGTCCTTTTTTGCCAACGCGCGCCATGACTGCGGGAATAAGTGAAGCAGTAAGTCCACTGTGCGGTCACCCCACCCGCCCACCACCGGACGTTTACCAACAGATTCCTGTGCCCGTGCCCATGATGTGAAGTAGGTAACTTCTGATAGTTTGGTAATCAACGCTATGGTCAATAACCCCGAGGATATCAGTAATAAAGAATAAAACCATAATTCTACCGGCTGGTGTAACGCAAACCCTTTCACCACACCGGTCATCCACCAGCTGGGAAGATATACCGCCGTCGGTGCCTGTATAAAATTCAGGTACTGCACAATCTCGGTAAGTTTATCAGGTTTCATAAACTGTTCCGGCTCGAGGAATCTCAGGAACACGTACATCCCGCATCCCACCACTACCGAGAGTACCATTACAGCATCCTTAGTTTTTGCAGTCGGGAATAAGTACATCAATACCATGCTGATAAGCACCCCAAGTCCGGATGCAACCAGGCAGTAAGGTATCATCACCCCGAAGGTTGTGAAATAAAACAATATGTTCATATGTTTTACAATACCGTAGGATACGATCACGGGTATCATCGCTACGATTACCATCCATGACGAATAAAACGCGGTCTCGATAAACTTATAAGTGAACACCGTCCCGTACTCCAGCGGGGTGGATAACAAAAACGGGAGGTCACGCGCAAAAAAAATTGTGGTGAACGACGTCACCATACTTGAAAATATAAGCATTGAAAATAATGAAAGAAATGCCATGGAGATAACTTTGATAGCCAGTGCTTCACCGATATACGGCACATTCTCGAGGTACCCGAAGAACCGCCATAAGCCCGCACCGATTCCCGCAAAAAATAAGAGGGTTAGCGTAGAAAAAAATATGCCGACACCCCATTCAAGCTTTGTCGCAGCACGGAGGCTGTTCTTACGTGTCTGATTACTTATCCTGAGGAATATCAATAAGTCGTTCGGCATAATAGTATTTCCCGGTATCCCCGTCATTCCGTAAGTTTGAAGAAAATATCTTCCAGCCCGCTTGCTGCGTCGGTATCAGCTTTCTTCCGTAGTTCGTCGATAGTACCTATATGCGTCAACTGTCCTTTATTAATAATCCCTACCCGGGTACACACTTTCTCTGCAATCTCAAGGATGTGTGTGCAGATAAGAATTGTCGCACCCTTTTTTGCTAGCCCAACTAGTATCTCGCGCATCTTACGCTGGCTAAGAGGATCAAGCCCGATCAGTGGTTCATCCAGGAATATAAACTTCGGTTGGCGCAGGACAATCGCGGAGAGCGCAAGTTTTTGCTGCATCCCATGAGAGTATGATTCCACCATGTCATACATCCAATCCTCGAGCCCAAACGTTTTCAGTACTTCGGGGATACGGTCAATATCGTTTTTTGGTAAATGATAAAGGTCAGCAACAAAGTTAAGGTACTCAAACCCTGTGAGTTTACGGTATAAGTACGGGTACTCCGGCACAAGGCCGGTCATATGCTTAACCTTCATTGGATCTTTTTGCGGGTCAAGCCCGCCTACCAAAGCGTATCCTTTAGTAGGTTTTAGTAACCCCAGCAGCATTTTCAGGGTAGTAGTTTTCCCCGCGCCGTTCGGGCCGAGGTAGGCAAAAATTTCGCCATCCGCGATCTCGAGGTTAAGATTATCCACGGCTAATGTGCGGTTGAACTGTTTTGTTAACCCTACGGTTTTTATCATATATTAAATATCCCCATCCCGTTCATCTTAGAGTGACATAAGTATACTTTTTTAACGTCATTATCCGCAAGGGAGGAAGAGTTTACATCAATAACAATAAACTTACCGCCATAACCGCCATCCCGGCAATAAAGCCGGTGATAACGATATGATGTTCCCCATACTTTTCCGCAGTGGGGAACAGTTCATCCAGAGAAATATATACCATAATTCCCGCTACGAGAGCAAAAATTATACCGAACATTGCAGGGTTAAGGAATGTGCGTAACAACAGGTAACCAATAATCGCGCCAACGGGTTCTGATAACCCGGAAAGAAACGAGTAAATAAACGCTTTTCTTCTACTACCTGTTGCGCAGTATATCGGTACCGATACCACAAGGCCTTCCGGGATGTTGTGGATAGCAACCGCCACGGCAATACTTATCCCCAAAGCGGGTGTGTGTAACGCACTGATAAACGTGGCAATACCCTCAGGGAAATTATGTATACCGATCGCCAGTGCGGTGAACACTCCCACCCGCATTAACCGCGGATCACAGGCTGGTGCAGTGCCATCAGTTTTATCACTAATATTCTTAAGTTCATGCGGGTTCTCATACTCGGGAACTAGTTTATCAATCAATGCGATTAACCCGATCCCCGCGAAAAAAGCAGCGGTTGCAATCCAGAACCCCGGCTTGTTACCATAGAGAACAACTAACGATTTCCGTGCGTCAGCCAGGATTTCTACGAATGATACGTAGAGCATAACCCCTGCGGAGAAACCTAATGCTGCGGATAAATATTTGGGGTTAACCTTTTTTGAGAGTAACGCCAGGATACTACCTATCCCGGTAGATAACCCTGCGAGCAAGGTCAGCCCGAATGCAAAGAGGACGTTGTTGTCAAACATGTTTTATATCTCCGTAAAACCAATTTCCTTTAAATATTCATAAGTAGGGTCATAATATTCTTTTTTTCGAGTTGGATCACCAGCATCTCCTTCTGGTACAACAATCACCATTCCTTGGCGTGCACGAGTTAAAAGTACGCGATAGGCATTCTTTTGGTAACTTTGTCTTTCTGGTTTCCTAATGTGATTCCATCTATCACCGCAAAAAGACCAGTGGTTCCAACCTTCATTTGAATGTCGGAAATCGGCATCCCAGATAATCCCTGCCCAATCAAGTTCGAGGCCTTGGATATCAAACTCTGTTGCAACGTCTTCTAAATAATAGGAAGAACGAACATCTTCTTTTCCATCAAGAAACCAATGAATTGGCTCCATTGGTGATTTAACATCTATTGCATACGGTTTTAGTCGTTCGGCTTGAGAAGACACGACAAGGCCATAACGTTCTGAACCTCGTGCTTTCGACCTGAGCCACTGTTTTGCTTTAGCCAAGTTACGAGTCAAAACAATAGGATACTTTTCCTGAATTTCTATCAAAGTTCTATATGCCTCGGCATTTTCAAGATCGAGTAATTGCTTTACTAATAACGAAACATGTTCAGCTCGGAAAGAACGCATTGATACTGCAAGATGTAAGTCATTTTTTAAGTTAATATTTATTCGTGATTTTAATTTATCTAGAACGTCATTTGTGTTATATTCGCTATCGGTAAGATGGGCGGATATATAAATATCCCAATCTTTAAACGAGTTATTCAAGGATGCTAACCATTCACTAATTCCTGCCTCACCTGTATTAATTTCCTGACCTCCACCAACTAGACATACGATAACTGCCCAATCTGTATGTCGATCCAAGCATGAAATTAGAAATTCTGATTCTGAACGGTTAAAATTAGGCTTATTCTTTTTTCGACGCATAAAATTTGTTGTCTGTTCTTTATTCCACGCGCGTTGCGCTTCATCAAAAAGAACAACATGTTCCAATGGGGGTTTTAAGTTATCAAGACAATCATCACGAAAATTGTGCACATTTTGAATAAACATCTTTACTTCACTCATTGCAATACCTTTTCTTATTCGTATTCCACGTTCTTTTGATTGTTGAACCTTATCACGTGCAAGAGCTTCCCGTAGTATTGATACCAACGGACCGTTTCCGGATAGAAATACACTATGGAGATCACTCGATTTATCAATATATTTGGTTGCAATATTAAGTCCAACTAAAGTTTTCCCGGCCCCAGGTACGCCGGTTACAAAACATATAGATTTTCTGTATTTCGTTTTTGAATAACTAATAATTTCTGATATCGATTCTGACGTTATGCTCAGATTTTTTGCGCTAGCATCGTTTCGAGATATATCATTAACGGAATGGCTATTATAGAGGGCCATAGCTGCTTCTATAATGGTAGGTGTAGGGCAATATCTCCCTTTTTCCCATGCCAGTTGGTCTATTTTGTGTTCGGGAGAAAATTGTAGAACATATTTAATGACAGTATTTAAAAATTTATCATTGGTTCGTATAGGTGAAAACAAATTATCATCTATGCGTATTATTGGATCAGCTAAATCACAATTTTTAACGCCTGTTGCTATGAGAATTGGTGCAATAGGTTGGTTATGACTCGTTTCGTGAAAATTCTTTAAGTCTAGTGCGTAATCATATACTTGGTCTATTGCATATGAAGTAAATTGTTTTTCGCCAATCTTAAATTCAAGAACGAAGATTATGGAATCAATAAGAAGTACTACGTCTATGCGTTTCCCCATTCGAGGGATAGAATATTCAAAATATATCGCGCCCGTATAATAAGAAAGAACTGACTTTAAAATACTAATTTCTTCTATCCATGAATCTCTTTGAGCTTGTCCTAAATCAAAATCGCTGTTTTTTGTTAGTTTTCCAAGAATTTCGTCAGTATTTGTATTAAGAAAACGCTCAATAGAGTCAGAATAGTAAGATCTTTTCATAATTATTTCTTGATATTTATCCACTTCTTTATATCCGAATATACTTACAATTATACAAAAAAGATGATGATAACAACATAAACATATTTATTGATTGATAAGTTGTTGTTTAGTATCATTAATTTAAAAGCTAGTAATCGCGCCCGTAATCGGTTTTTGTTAAGTTAAGCCTCGTTTGAATTATCATATTATCTAAATCTTTAAAGTAAAAAGGTGAATATGTGAAAATTTGGATAGGTGTAACAGATAATAGATGGTTTGAATATTTGTCATCTCAAAATCCATTACCCGACGAAGTAAATTTTTGGCAGCCATCACTAACCTCCTTTAAAGCATTGTCTTCAAAAGAACTTTTTCTTTTTAAATTGCATAGCCCATTAGATTTTATTGTTGGTGGTGGCTTTTTTGAAACAAGTACTATAATTCCAATTGCATTAGCATGGGAAACGTTTGGAGAAAAAAATGGTGTAAAAGCATTAGATGATTTTCTACCAGTTTTAAAAAAATATAACAAAGAAATTAACAACAAAAATATTCACACTCTATCAATAGTATGTAACGTGCTTTCAACACCATTTTTCTTTAAAAGAGAAGATTGGATTGATATACCACAAAGTTGGAGTTCAAATATAGTTAGAGGAAAAATATATAAGACTGAAGAAGCAGAAGGATTTAATTTGTTTAAAATGATTTCAGAAAGATTAGTGAAATACAATCCCTTACTTACAATAAGTAAATACGAAATGCCAGATTCGACCGCAATATATGGAAATCCTTATCTAACGAAATCTAGATTAGGTCAGGGTGGATTCAGGTTAATAGTAACAGATATTTATTATAAAAAATGTGCGATTACTGGTGAAAGAACGTTACCTGTTTTAGAAGCGGCACATATACAGCCAATTTCTAAAAACGGCCCCAATATAATCACCAATGGTTTATTACTACGTTCGGATCTGCATAAGCTATTTGATACGGGATATATTACTATAACACCGGATTTAAAAGTTGAAGTCAGCAGAAGAATTCGTGAGGAGTTTGAGAATGGAAGAGATTATTATGCAGTGCATGGTAGTTCATTAAAAAGTGTACCCGAAGAAAAGAATAAGCCTTCAATAAACTACCTTTCTTGGCACAATGAAAATATTTTCTTAAGTTGATTGTACGATATGGGTAGCAAGCTGATATTCATAGAATGAGCAAAAATAGTATAATTGTATCTGGAAACACAAAATATTTGGAGAAGGAGTTTTATACTTTATGTCATTACTAAAGATCGGCATGATCGGCTGCGGAGGGTTCGCGAAAACGATTTACTCACCAATAATCAAGAACGCACCGCAATTATTCAAAGTCATAGCTACCTGCGATGTTGTACAGCCCGCAGCGGATAATTTAAAAAATATTACCGGCGCGGAGTACGCTACAACTGATGCGGAGAAAGTTTTGGATGACAAAAACATTGATGCCGTGTTTATCACCACACGTCATGATACCCACGCTGACTTGTCAGTTAAAGCAGCGGAAGCGGGCAAACACGTGGTCTGCGAAAAGCCGATGGCGTTAAACTACGCGGACTGCCTGCGTATCGCGGAAGCCGTGAAAAAATCTGGCATAAAATATACTGTTGGGTATAACCGCGGGTTAGCTCCACTGGTGAGGAAAGCAAAGGAAATGTTATCCACTGAAAACTCGAAACGCATAATTTATCACCGTCTGCAGAACACAACAAAACCTAACCACTGGCTCCACGATAAAACTTTTGGAGGGGGACGGATTATCGGGGAAGGCGTGCATATCCTTGACTTGTTATGCGAACTCATAAACGCTGAACCCATAACAATCTACGCTGCAGGCGGGGTGTTTATCACTGACGAAAAAGTTGAGGTTCCGGATACCGCGAGTGTAACCCTAACTTTTGCGGATGGATCTGTGGGAACTACGCTTATCACCAGTAGAGGTAATGACAAAATGCCGAAGGAGGTTACTGAAATCTATAGTAACCGCAAGGCCGTGTATATCAACGACTTCACTGAACTTAACGCTTATGGCTTCGCTACGGAAACTATTACCGAAAAACTTGCTAAGGGTGATAAGGGCTGGGAGTACGAACTTCATGCGTTTGCGGATGCTGTGTTAAACAAAAAAGAACCGCCGAATGGTGTGAATAAAGCAATCCGTGGCGCGTTATTGAGTTACCGCGCGAATGAATCAATCGCGATAGGAAAACCTGTGGCGATACACGCAGAGGAATATACAATTTTGTAATCTTATTATTGAGTAAGGGAACGTGTCAATAGTATGATGTACTGCCATAGTTTAATGGCGTAGATGTACGCATAGACCCAGAAGGTTCCCTGGAACGCTGCAAGGTCTGTAAAAAAAGTTTTTGTATCAACACTACCCGGCGCTGCGGCTTTCATTATCAGCACTATGAATACGCAGTTAGTGAATAACACAAAGAATAATGAAAACATAACCCCTGTTTGCTTTAGGTCAGTCTGGCCAAGACTTATGGCGTACCATGTAAGTGTGAGATGGAATCCTGTAAGTAATCCCAGTACCAGTAAAAACCAGTGGTAGTACAATCCAACCTCCGGGCCATAGGTTAATGTAAGAATATACCATAGGAGCATAAGTATTGCAGCGTAGAACGGGAATACATACGGTGCCAGGGCTACCAGAAAATTGGATTTTGTTACCACCACCTTACCCCCCCGGGCGGTTACTTTCATGCTTAACACTTTACCCCCGAATAATATTGACGTAATCGCGTGGGTAACCTCATGCGCAAGTGTGTATATCCACATAGGTTTCGGGATAAAGATTTGGAGGACAGGATACGCGAGTGTACCCCCCGCGAGGTACCAGAAATAGGCGGTATTCCGTGCCTGCGGAGCGGTTAATACCCGCGCCAGTGCGTATACCGCGCCAATCGATAACGGGAATAAGAGGATGGTTACTAATGTTTTGAATAAAAAGTTCAGGAATCCCGGCATATCTTTTTCTGAGGTCAGTCAAGCATATAGTCTTCAAACGGAATTTTCTTCGCACGGAGTTCTGCTTTCCACAACTCCTTGGCTGCCGGCATTTTTTCACGGGAAAGTTTTACCCATTTAGATTCCGGCGGAGAAAATAGTTCTACACAGGTTTGGTACCATACATACGCGTACTTGATAGATGACTCGTTTAATCTGCGGGTATGTTCAAACTCAATAGCATCAACCTGCTGCGCAAGTTCTTCTTTCGTAAGTTTCTTCACCCCGAGGATTGTATTGATGAGTGACGGGTTTAACCGTTTCTCCAGCGCTTTTTTTTCGGTGGTATACTGTTCCTCAAGTTGTTTAACCTTTAACTGCGGATCGGTATGCCATGCCTGGTATTTCTCAGCTTCAAGATACGCTTCCTTCGCACGGGAGGTTATATCAAAATATACGACTGTGTAGACGGTGAGGATAAAAACAATAACTGCTGATACTATCTGCACCCACTTTTTAGTAAATACTTTTGTAAATATGTTCATTTCCTCCCCTCCTGCGGAAGCATACGGTGGACAAGTTTCATTAACGCTTCAATATCCACGGGTTTTTCAATAATTTCAGGGACATTAACCCCTTCTGTGAGCACCGCCTTAGTCCCGGGATCCATTATTTTAGCGGTAGCAACGATCACCGGCATTTTATTTAGTTCAGGATCAGCTTGAAGTTTACGCAGTACCTCGTACCCGCCCATATTGGGCATCATAAGGTCTAGTATCACGAGGTCGGGTTTGAGGTCAGCAATTTTTTGTAACGCAATTTTTCCGTCACCAGCAACCTCCGCACGGAGGCCTTCGGATTCAACGGTAAGTTTGAACAGGTCAGCAACCATAAGGTCGTCATCTACGACAAGTATCAGACGGTCCTTCAGTAATCCCATAACTTTTTCTTTAACTGTTCAGGTTTAATGTTAAGCTGTTCAAGCTGTTTTTTCCCGCGTTCAATAATTTTATCTTCCATTGTCAGTGTATTAAGAGCTTTATGAACCTTATGCGCGAGGATGGTAGGATTAATCGGTTTCTCAATAATTTCAAGGATATTAACGCCTTCCGCCAAAAACTTTTTTGATTCAGCTTCCAAACTCTTAGCGGTAATAACGATTACCGGGATATCCTTAAGTTCTTTATCCGACTGCATTTCCCGTAATACTTCGTACCCGCCTTTGGTTGGGAGCATGAGGTCAAGCAGGATGAGTGAAGGTTTGGACTTACGCATACTTGCCAAAGCTTCACCGCCGTCGAACGCAATTTCTGTAGTAAACCCTTCAATCTCCATTGTAGTACTGAAGAAATCTACAACTGTGGAGTCGTCATCGACTATGAGTATTAAACACGTTTTGGGATCTTTTTTATCCGTCATAAATAATACTCAAAATGTTACTATACTTGAAATAAGAAGTCAAGCAATTGCGCGATATTGTATAATGTAAACAAATATGATCAGCGGATATGGTTTATCTTTAGAAAGTAGTTGTTAGCCGTAAATATGTTTATCTACAGTATTTTGTGTATATTAGCCGCGGTATTCTGGACTCTGGCAATGTATTTCGGTAAGATTGCAATGCGGGACACTACGACTGTGGGACTCAATACCATACGGTTTATCGTGTTTGTAGTATTAATCTTTATTGCCACACTGGGGATCGAAGGGCTTCAGCCGATAGAACCGCGGATGATATTCCCTATCTTTATGGCAAGCCTTACCGGCTGGATTGTCGGTGCAACACTATACTTTTATGTTCTCAAACTTGATAGCCTACACCGTGTCGGGCCGGTATCCTCATCCTCACCGGTATGGACTGTTGTTCTGGCGGTACTTTTTTTACATGAAAAACTTACGCTGTTAAGCTTCCTTGCTCTACTCTGCGTTATTACCGGGTTAGTGATTATGACTATGTTCAGCGGGAACGGGGAAGAGAAAAACAATAGTAAGAGTAACAACAAACTTACTACCGCGGTGGTAGCAATGATTGGCGCAGTCCTTGTTGCATTATCCTGGGGGTCAAGTACGGTATTTACTAAATACGTATTAACTCTCTACATGCCGTTTAATGCAATGTTTTATAAAGCTATCTTCGCGGTGATCGGATTATTGATATTATCTTATTTCACAAAACCGGGCTACACAAAACATGGTGTGGTGTACAGTATAATCTCCGGTTTATGTCTTATCACCGGAGAAATATTTTTTATGGTATCCCTAAAAAACATCGCAGCATCACAGGCAGCATTACTAACCTCCAGTATGATACCGTTTACGTTTATCATTGGTATGTTATTCCTGGGAGAGAAACCCACGGTCCCGGGGTTTGTCAGTATGCTATTTTTCTTTACAGCAGTAGTACTTGTGGCGTTATGAGTTTTAAGGTAAGGAGGAGCGCAGTACATTTATTATGCCAAAAACTATTGAGTACAAAACAAGTGTGGAAGTAACCCAGTCGCCTGAGGTACTGGTAACCGGGGGCGGGATTGCCGGAGTTTGCGCAGCAGTAGCTGCAGCGCGTACCGGCGCGAAGACTTTACTCGTAGAACGCCTGGGTATGCTTGGCGGTGACGGTACAGCCGGCGGGGTAAGTATATTTATGAACTGGAAATCCGGCGAGAAATCTTTATGCGGCGGATTGTTTCAGGAAATCCTTGACCGGCTGGCAAAAAAGAATGCGATTATACAAAACGCATTCCATCCGGAAGGAATGAAACAGGTGCTGCTTGAGATGCTGGTTGACTCAAAAGTACAACTTGTCTTTCATTCACAGGTAGTGGATGCTGTAGTAGAAAATAACAGGGTGGACGCACTCATATTTTCAGGGAAATCAAAATTGTTTGCTATAACCCCAAAAATTGTGGTGGACGCCACGGGTGACGGTGATGTTGCATACTATTCCGGAGTACCTTATGAAAAAGGTAAGCACCCAACCGGTGAACTTCAGGCAATGACGCTGATGTTCCGTATCGGCGGGGTGGAGATTGACAAAACTATTGATGACGTAGCTGCAGCACCGGAACAGTTTTTTAAGTGGTCAACCAAAACAAAAGGTGCATCCCGTGCATCAATTGCCGGATATTTTGACCTAACAAAAAAAGGCCAGGAGGAAGGCACCTACCCAAAACCTATCCACCAGCACATATTTTTTTATTCCACGCTTATCCCGGGTGAGGTTGAACTCAATACCACGCATGTACCCGGGCTGGATGGTTCCACCGGTGAAGGATTAACCACCGCGGAGGTAGACGCGCGGTACCAGGCATGGATGGTATGGAATTTTTTGAGGGATAACGTTGCGGGGTTCAAAAACTCATTTATCACGACTACCGCTCCGCAGATTGGCGTACGTGAAACACGGAGGATAACCGGTGAGTACGTATTCTCCGGGCAGGATGTTATAAACGCAAAAAAGTTTGATGACGGTATTGCCTGCGGGAATTACCCGATTGACCTCCATGATGAAGAATCACAAACGTTTATGTCCGGCGGGCCAAAACCCGGGGATTATTACCATATACCCTACCGTTGCCTTGTCCCATTGAAAATTGATAATATGCTAATTGCCGGGCGGTGTATATCCTCTACCCGGGAGGGACAGGGTGCAATGCGGATAATGCCGATCGTTGCGGTGGTAGGACACGCAGCAGGCGCAGCTGCAGCGTTATGCATAAAAAACAAAATTACCCCCCGCGGGTTGATTACACGGGTGGAAGAGTTAAGACAGGTATTGAAACAACAACACGCGGTTTTATAAAATATAGACACTATGAAAATACAGATACAGAATCTTTTACACGTATTTAATGATAAGACCGGGTCAATTGAACACATGGGTAATACCGGGATTCAGGGACTAACCTATAACTTTATCCCCGGGACAGTGTTATGGCATGCAGAATTTGTTAATGCTGAAACTAAAACTACAGCTGTATTCACCAACCTTTTACCGGGTAAGTATTCGCTTAAACAGGATACGCCGGATAGCGTAACGCTTAAGTGGCGGAAAGTGTTTGAAGAAAGTAAAACGTTAAGTATTGACGTTACTGTCCGGCTTGAGTACGACAACGATGCCGGTAATGTTTTATGGAAAATAAAACTTGCCCGTCCTGATGACGGTATGTGGAAACTAAACAAACTGCATTTCCCGGTAATCACTGTATCCGCGGGTAAGGATTCAAAAACTATCTTATGCGACGGCTGGGGCCGTGTTATTAAAAATGCATGTGACCGCTATAAAACCCTATCACCATACTATCCGGGTCATTATGTTATGCAGTTTATCGGGCAGACAGATCATAGTGATGCATTACAAGGCAATGAAAAAAGTGTATACCTCGCTGCGTGTGACGGGAATGCCGGGATTAAACAGTTCAACCTTGAGACTGATAAAGTTAAACATACAATAAAGTATTCGATAACAAACTTCCCAAAAGATTTTGTTAACCAGCCAAAAACGGTGAACCTCGAGTACGCGTTTATTCTTAAACCTCTCTCCGGCGGGTGGTATACTGCAGGGAAAGAGTACCGTTCCTGGGCGGTAAAACAACTGTGGTGTTCAAAAGGCAGGATTGATGAACGTAAAGATTATTCACCGGTAATGCTGGATACCGTTATCTGGTCAAACGCCGGGCTTAACTCCCCTCGTCCTACACGTACCCAGGCAGCGGATGTCGTAAAAAAAGCGCAGTACCTGGGTATCCCTCTGGCGTGCCACTACTATTATTGGCATCAGATACCGTTTGACCATACGTACCCGCACTACTTCCCAGCGAAAGCGGAGTTTGCGGGTGAAGTTAAAACATTGAAGGATAACAATATCCCTGTGATGCCGTATATCAACGGCCGGTTGTATGACAGTGAGAACCCTGAGTTTGAAACCACAGGCAAACCTCTTGCCGTGAAGGATAGTACCGGTGAAGTCAGTATTGAACTTTACGCATCAAAACGTAAACTCTGTGTTATGTGCCCCACCGCACCGGGTTGGAGAAAAATTGTGCTTAACCTCGTAAAAAAACTTATTAAAGACTACAGTATAGACGGTATTTATATTGACCAGATCGCGATTGCACCCCCAAAACTGTGTTATGACGCCTCACACGCCCATCCTGTAGGCGGGCGTGACGCATGGGTACGCAGTTACCGTAAGTTACTGGAACAGGTAAAAACTTATGGACAAAAAGAAAATCCGCAGTTTTTTATTACTTCCGAAGGTAATGCGGAACCGTATATTGATTTTATAGATAACCAGTTAATGGTAAACTGCTGCGGTGACGATATGGCCCCCCTGTTTTCCGCGGTGTACAGCGGGTACACCTCTACTTTCGGAATGTATTACATAGCGGAACATGAACTTAAAGGCGATCACCAATCTTTTCGTGCGCGCGTAGCGGAATGTTTTACTTTTGGCGCGCAGCTTGCGTGGGATCTACCATCAGAACTCTTTTTTCCATCACCCACCCCGGCAGGTGAGTACCTAAAAACCCTTGCACAGGCGCGGAGGGCATTATCAAAATATATTGTCTCCGGTGAGTACGCTATGCCTGTAAGGATTGAGGATACGGTCCTGCAGGTGGAAGTAACCCGCAAAATCTGGGCTAATACGTTAACCCACAAAATGGCGGTAATACAATCTTCTGCGTGGTATAACAAAAATGATGATACGGTATGCGTTATTTTGACAAACTGCGCGGTTAATGAACCAGTTTCGGTTAAGTTTAATATTAACCCTGCGGAGTATTCATTACAACAAAGTAACGGGTATGCATTGTATAAATATGATTACCAGAACAATACAGAATCATTGTGGTACTCCTGCCTGGCAGGTAAAAGTATTGACGCTGAAGTTGTTATCCAGCCGGGTAAGGTTGTAACTTATTTACTAAAAAAGGTATTATAACAAACAGGAGGCGTTTTAATGTTAAGGTTATTAATGGCGGTACTGGTTTTTCTAACATTTTCTCCGCAGGCGTACAGTGCGGGAAAGCCTGTAAAGTCAGCAGCAGAAACGCCGTTATGTTCATTTGCGCAAATAACGGATGTCCATATAATGTCTGACGACAACCCTGACCCTGCGTTACGGAACCCGTACCAGGAAAATATTAAGTACCTCACAATGTTTGTTAATGCAATAAATAATAAAACATATCATTCAGTCCCTGATTTTGTGGTAGTGACCGGCGATATTGCGAACTACGGCGATGTTAAAAGTATGGAAAAGTTTAAGTCAATAATGTCAAAACTTAACACCAAACTCTTCATTCTGGGAGGAAACCACGACGTTGCAACCAGTACAGCTGTTGTGGCATTACCGCTGGAACAAACGAATTACGCGATAGTTTTTGGCACACCTGCGCTTAACTACGAATTTGAAAAATCCGGGGTATACTTCATTGGTGCTACGTTCAGAAAATCCGATGCGCGGGAATGGACTGACTGGATCATAAAAAACGCGGAGGCACATAGCAACCTCCCGGTGGTTATTGCGACACACTATCCTGCGGTATCATGCCGTGATGGCGGTGCAATGAAAAAACGCGGGCTGGACTTTATCCCGGCAAGTTTTACACAGTGGCTTACACAGGAAGGCATTACACGCCCGGTGGTTTTCATTAACGGGCATAACCATATAAACGCGTATACCCGCAATAACAATTTTCATCAGGTAAATACCAGTGCACTGGTGAACTCGGTATGCTATAGATACTTCAAGGTTTACAAAGACCGTATAGAGGTACGGACAGTATACATGCTTCCCATTGATAAATTACCAGCGCCAAAATGGAACTCACCGAAGAACGTGGATTCCATCCATTCGGATGTCCGGATTTATCATGAAGGCATTAAAGAAGAACAGGAGTTTGTTATACCATTAACCATAAAACCTGAATTCTATATCCAAACAACTTACCAGATGAGAGACGAAATATCATCTGCTGGTTCGAGTATAGCTGCTGCACAGGAGAAAACGTTGACGTTAAGCAAAAACCCGGGGGATAGCAGTATTATCCTCGACGGCCGTCTCGATGATAAAGTTTGGATATCAACCTCGGTTGTTACCGTCTCAGATTTTAATGAAGTAAATAACGCGCCTGTTCTATATGGTACCACCGCATACTTCGCGTATGATGACAAAAACTTGTACATTGGAGTAATGTGTGATATCAAAGTGAAGGATAGCATAAAAAAAGATGCAGTCACACATGACGGTAAAGTCTGGGAAGATGATAGTATAGAACTATATATCGACCCCTCAGCTGACGGGAATATGTATTATCGTATTGTAGTTAATACAAATAATACCGTATTTGATGACAGGTCAGCTTCCCGCGGGAAGACACATGACACTGTATGGGACGCAACCGGCTGGAAAACCGCAGCGTATACCGGGGATAAGTTCTGGAGTACAGAATTTGTGGTACCGATTAACACCATAGGCGCAACGAATGTATGGGGCATAAACCTGGGGCATAATATTTCTGAGGGTAAACTGGCAGTTTCATTAGCTAAAGTTGACCGTACGTATCACAGCCCGGAAAAGTTTATTAAACTGTATTTCAAATGAAAATAAATAATACAAATATTTTTGATACGCATATACACTGCGATGTACCCGGGGACATCCGCACCTGTGTTGACGGACTATCATCCTCAGCGTGTGGTGTAACAAAGTTCGGGATGCTTACTCTCGGGCATATGAAACCCGGGAGTGAAGTAATGTCACGGGTGAACTCTAACCCCGTGGTACTTGCCGCAAAAGTGTTGTATCCGGATAAAGTTTACGGCCTTGGCGCACCGGATGATGTTGAAGTGTTTGATATGGACGAACCTTCTGCAGCGAAAGCCTTGGAACACCAGGCGGAACGGATACACGCACTGGGATTTGATGGTGTCAAACTTATTGAATCCAAGCCAGAATATTATGTTAGCTATAAACACAAAATCGGTTCGCCGGTATTCACCCCGTTTTTTAAATCGTTAGAAACCAATAACCTCCCGGTTCTCTGGCACGTAGGAGACCCGCTTATATACTGGGACCTCATCAATGCGCCGGAACATTTGAAAGCCAAAGGATGGGTATACGACAATACTTATCCGACCTTGGAATTTTTGTGGCAGGATGCATTAAGCGTGGTTAAACGCCATCCCCGTGTAAATTTCGTTTTTGCGCATATGTTTTTTATGACACACAACATCCCGAGGTTATCACGGATATTCGAAGAATACCCGAATTTTTATATGGATATCACTCCGGGGAGTTGGGTGTATTTTGATATCGCAAAAAACTTGGATACAACCCGGGAAATGTTTGTCAAATACAGCGAACGCATAGTTTTCGGCAGTGATAACGCTTTGCGCGGAGGTAAGTTTAGCGTTGAGAAATCAGTGAACCATATACTCCATATCCGGCGGTTGATGGAATCCGATGACCGTTGGGAAGCTGGGAAGTATGTCCTGCACGGGCTTAACCTCCCGGAAGAAGTTTTGAGGAAGATATACTCATCAAATGCGGATAAAATATTCGGTAAAGTTCCTAAAAAAATATCATATACCGCAGCAATTGAAGAATGTCGGCGTATGCTTACTGTATATCCCCCCACCCCATCGTCATCCGTGCCGGATTATATTAGTCAAGCGTTGAAGTTAATAGAAAATAGATAAAGGAGAACCGTTTTTTTATGATGTTAAGAAATGTAAAACCGTTACTTGTATTGGTAACCGTACTATCCGCACTGTTAATTTCAGGATTAACCCAAACCCTGCACTCCGCGTATCCGCTGAACAATATCCTCGCAATCCCAATGGTTGAAGGTGATACAAAAATTGACGGCATGCTTGATGATCCGCAATGGGGTAAGGCTACGTGGATTACCGGCTTTGTTTCGTTTAATACTAAAAACTGGGTTAACCATCAAACCAAGGTAAAAATGTACTATACGCCGGAAGCGGTATATGCCGGGATTGAGTGTTACGAACCGCAGATAAGTAAAATAGTTTCTACAGTTGCCAAGCGTGACGGACATGTATGGGAGAATGAAAGTATCGAACTATTTTTTACGGAACAATCCACTTACCAGTCTTACTATCATTTCGTTATAAACTCTTCCGGTACGGTATACGATGAGACCGGTAAGGGCGGGAAAACCTGGAATGCACAGGGATTAACCCTTGCAGTTACCCGTACAACCTATTCCTGGATTACAGAACTAAAACTTCCGTTTAACGATATCGGTATATCCTCAACCCCTGTCCCGGGATCGTATATCTGGTGTAACTTCGCAAGAAATGCGGTTAAACGTAAGGATTACACTATGTGGGCAAAAACTGACCCGGACTACCACCAACCGGACCAGTTCGGGCAGTTGATATTTAATAGTACAAACACTTGTGTACAGGTAACCGATGTACCAAAACCTTATTGGGGTAAGAACGTAATTAGTTTTACCCCGTTCCCTTCGGGCTTCCGTGGCCGTGTAACACAGGTAGCGGGTAATATGGCGGTAAAGACACCGCCGACACCATTGATCACTACCGATTATTGGTCAGAGGTTAAGTACTGGATATTATCCAACGAGGTGACGGATATAGAAATTACGATACGTGATGAAGGGCGGAACCCTATATACCGTACTTGGTATTCCGTGACACTTTCCTCCCCGGCTTACAGTGTTGACGGTATCCGTGCGGAACTAAATACCGTAAAACAATACGCTGCTAAACTTGAGAAATCCTCTCCTGAGACGTACGAAAAAGTTATGAGGTCACTCTCTGGCCTTGACGATGAAATACTGTCAATTGAACAGCGGTTGAAGGATTATGAGGAACTTACGGGTGAACTCTGGGATACCGCAATCACCCGGCTTGAATCTATTGGGTTACAGTGCAGGAAAGCGGTGTTGTATGTCAACACCTTATCCGTGTATCCCGACGCGAAGTTCGCTGTGGGGTACGAACCGCCAATGCGGAAAGTGTTTATCTCAAGCCGGCCGGTAACTGCGGAATTCCGTGATAATATCAAAGTGGAACTTGCAAAAAATGAATCTGAAGCGTTCCAGGTAGTAGTGATACCGATTACTGAAAAACTGGTTAACGTGTCCGTGACAGTATCCGATTTATTGAGTGCAGACAAAAAAAGTGTGCTTAAGCCCGGGAAAGATATCACTACCGGCATTATGGGGTACGTACACACAGCGGATCCGTCACGGCATTACAGAGTGGACTTCGTGGGGTGGTGGCCGGATCCTATCCTCGACTTTCTGGCCTCAGCGAGTTATGAAAAAGAAGAAACCGGTTGTTTCTGGGTCAACATTCACGCGGGGACGGATACCCCGGCTGGTGTTTACAAAGGCAAACTCACGGTTAATACCGAAGGGCAGGGCAGTATTGTTCTCGGACTGGAAATAACCGTCTGGAATTTTGAGTTACCCCAGCAGCCGTCGTTACCCACGGCGTTCAGTTATTACGATAGTTTCGTTAAAAACATATACAAAAGTTCGTGGACTAAAGAACTAGACTTTTCCTACCGCGGGTTTATCCTTGACCACCGCGTGAGCCCGGACTATTTATACCGCAGAACTTTTATGGATCAGGAAATTCTGGAATACTCTATGCCCCGCGGGATGACAATGTGTAACCTGAAATATATTTATGATCCCAAAAAAGTTTTTACTGACGAATTCAGGCAAAAAACTAAATCGGAGTATGAAGCAATGCTACCGGTTCTCCGCCGTCTAAACGCTATGGACCGCATATGTTTCTACGGGTTTGACGAGATTAATAAAGAAACATTTCCTATTATGAAAGACATTTTTGGGTACCTCAAAACTATTGCCCCGGAAGTACCGACCATGACAACTGCGTATGACCATTCATTTGGGCTGGAAACCGGGCTTGACTGCGTGGATATCTGGGTACCGCTGACACCGAAGTATAACCTTGACCTTGCGGAAAAGGTTAGGGCAAAAGGTAAGAAAGTGTGGTGGTACACGTGTATAGGGCCGAAACATCCCTATGCCAACTGGTTTGTGGAATACCCCGCGATTGAAGCACGGCTCTTACTTGGTGCGATGTCGTTTAAGTACAAAACTGACGGATATCTATACTATGCGATGACACGGTGGCCGAATAATACGCACCCGATTGAATCCGGGCCGTATACCGACTGGAACCCCGCAAGTTTTGATACCTCAAACGGTGACGGCAGTATTCTTTGCCCCGGTCCTAAGGGGCCGTTATCGACGATACGGTTTGAAAATATACGTGACGGCCTTGAGGATTATGAGTATTTTTATATGTTAAGAAACTTGTATGAAAAAGCTAAGTCTAAACGTAAACTTGACACTAAACTCGTAGCGGAGATCGAAGCTGCACTCGCGGTGGATGATAAAGTTGTGAAAACGTTGACGGACTTTACGCATGATCCGGAAACATTATACGCAATGCGGCGGAAGGTCGCGGAGCTTATACTGAAATTGCAAAAATAACGGAACTCCTGCGTTATTTTATAACGCAGCGTCAGCCATCCAGTACCCGTGGAGGTTACACCAGTTAACCACGGAGACTGTTCCGGTATTAACTTTTAAATGAATTGCCGCAGCGGGATTAGTTTTCCCGGGAGCTAACGACATTTTCCCGACGTACTCTTTATCCACATAAAACAAGATATACCCTATAAAATGTTCAGGTGTCATTGGATGCGTTATCGCACCGATTTTTGTGTGTACATCCGTACACCCGCTATCGGGGAGTAGCCCGCACTTTTTTTCTACTATGATAACAGGAGTATGTTTTTTCTCAGCTTCCGTTAAATTATTGGGATCAACCGGGCGCTGGATTGTTTGGCTGACAAACTTATCTTTACTAGCTCCGCAGACGGGACACTTATCCGGCGCTGTACCTGTGATTGACATATAACCGCATACCGTGCATTTAAAACCGTTCATTGTTAAAATTCTCCTTTATATTATTTACTATTCTTTGGTTTATCACTGGATTTAGCAAAACCTGTGATCTCTGCCCCCGTCGAGGTTAGTGTCAGTACCGCGTACTCAAATTCTGCGGGCAGGTTGTGTTTCTGTATACCGCGGGATATCATTGGCTGATACTTCGGATCAGTTTTATCCGCCAGAACTTTTACTTCCGCGGGATAACTTATCTGCTGTGCGATAACCTTTGTTTTATTTATATTCCTGGTTTTTGCGTTGACAAATTTCCCGGATTTAAACACGTCATAACGGTACACACCGTCTTCAAGCCACATATTACACTCACCATCGAGTTCTACTGCGTAAAACGCGGTAGTTGAATCAGTAAGTTTTGTGGAGATAACCGCCCCGGGTGATGCCTGGTCGTAGATGTTCATCATAGTAGACATTTTTAAAGGATCCGCGAGGTCTTGTTTTTTGTATACCACATACACCTGGTTTTTAGGGTCAACACATAGCGCGTACACCAGTGCATGGAACGGTATTTTTATCTCATCCACATAATTTCCCTTGTTAAAGATCATAACTCTGTTACCTTCCAGATCGTAGAAGTATGTTTTATTATCCGGTGCGATTGCGAAGGTATAACTTCCGGTGTATTCCTTCCGTGCGGTTTTCGGTACTTTGCATTCGGTAGCGGTTTGACGTGAGGATGTCCATTTTAATGCCAGAACTTTTTTTGAGACATACGTATCCTCGCAAAAACATAAGGAGTTTGCGAGGGTTACGGCTAATAATGCTGATAATACTGCGGTTGCAGTTTTCATTTGCCGGTAAATACCTATCCCTTCCTTCTGAAAAAACCTTAATGATTGACTTGTTTACGCAATTAATTATATCATTTTTTATATTAAAAACAAGAAGTTTTTGTAAGGACGGATAATATGAGTAATGAATTAGAAGTCGTGATAGTAAAACAAACTGAACGAAAAAAACTTATTGCCTTTCTTGACGCTATATTTCGCCCGAAAACACCGGGGGCAATGTATAAAGAGTATACGCATATGTACCGTACAGAGAATGGGATGTTAAAAGATAATTATGCGATGTATTCCCCATCCCACGAATTTCTCGCGCATATAGGATTGTACCCGCTGGACTTGCGTATTGGCTCAAAAACAGTTACCTGCCGAGGTATTGGCGCGGTAGCAACGCATCCAAGTACCCGAGGTAAAGGGTATATGACCGCGTTATTGAACCATTGTATTGACGAAATGACACTCCGCGGGGTTGCAATGTCAATCCTCTGGGGTGAACGGTTGAGGTACAGCCATTACGGCTGGGAAACCGGCGGGCGTGTAGTATCATACTCCTTTACCCGCAGGTCACTGGATATAGACCGCCAATCAATCAAAGGGTTGAAAGTATCAAAGTATAATCCAAAGTTCAATCCCAAGATGGAAGCGTTACATAACACCAGGCAGTTAAGGGTTCTCCGCCAGAGCGAGGATTATACAAAACAGTTCGGGCAACGGATACATCTGAAGACAGTGTATGCGGAGAACAATACACATTCCCGTGGGAGTGCTTATATTAACTACCGCGAAAGTAAAGATTCTTCAAATATCAACGTTTACGACGCTGCGGGTGATTCCATGACGGTTATCCAGACACTGCGGTGGTTATTTAAAAAGTATAAACATGTAAACAGCATTGTTGTAAAACGCCAGTTTACCGTGCATGAAGATAACCGTTGTTTTATAGACTACGCAGCGGACTGGGGTGTGCATTCTCTAGGTAAGGTGAGGATCAATGATTTAACAGCGGTACTGGAAGGTTTTATCCCGCAGATAGAACAGCGGTTACGCACAGCAGGATTCTCCTCAAAGGTAAGCGTTAATTTCAGAATTGATAACGAAATCACGAGCTTATGTTATAACGGTAAAAATGTTGTTGTCACACGGAAAAACATCCCCGGTGCGGAAACATTAACTCTTACCCGTTGCGGGGCTGTACGGTTGGTGTTTAACTACACTTCCACAGCGCATGAGTTGTGCAGGTACAGGATTAGTTCGCAAATATACAAGTTTTTATCTATAATATTTCCTTTAGACTTTTATATAGCGTCAAGCGATTTTGTTTAAATCTACTAAACGAATGGAGTTGTTGTAAGGCCATGAATATAGTGTTATCCGGATTTATGGGTACCGGTAAGACAGCGGTAGGGAAAGAACTGGGTAAACGTTTGAATATGATAGTGGTTGATACGGATACTGTTATTGAACAACGCGCAGGGATGACGGTCTCCAATATTTTTGCGTCAAAAGGCGAACCGGAATTCCGTAAACTTGAATCCGAGGTTATATTTGACCTTGCGCAACGCGATACCCAGGTGATTACCCTCGGCGGTGGAGCTGTCCTCCGTGCGGAAAATATGTATAATCTTGAGTACAACGGCGTAGTGGTATGCCTTACCGCCCGGGCGGAGGTTATATATAACCGCATAAAAAATGATACTGCTCGGCCGTTATTACAGAAACCTGACCCGTTAGCGGAAATTACACGTTTATTATCCGCCCGGGAAAGTTATTATAAACGCTGCCGTACTATGGTTGACACATCGGAGCTAACGGTAAAAGAAGTAGTTGATAAAATAGCGGAGTACTTAAAAAAATAATGTTAAGAAAAAGATGGCAGGTATGACAAATAAAGTTGTGAAACTCAATCTCCCCGCTTCACGCGGGTACGACATTATTATCGGCAAAAATACTCTTGAGTCACTACCCTGTGTATTGAAGAACCGTAGTATTAATAGAGTAACCGTTATTACTGACGGTAATGTAAACAAACTTTACGGGAAAAAAGTGGAATCAGCTCTAAAAACTGCCGGGATTACCGGAAAAAGTGTCATACCTGCGGGTGAGAAATACAAGAACCTTGATACTATAAAAAAAATATACGCTTTCTTTGCAGCGCATTTTGTTGAACGCCGTACAGCGGTCATTGCGGTAGGCGGCGGTGTTGTCGGTGATACTGCGGGATTTGCTGCTGCGACGTATCTCAGGGGTGTACCCGTGATACACGTTCCCACGACATTACTTGCGCAGGTAGATTCGTCGGTTGGCGGGAAAACAGGGGTTGATCTTGCGGTTGGGAAAAACCTTGTCGGTGCGTTTTATCAACCCGCGGCGGTAGTAGCGGATACTGAGGTACTAAAAACTTTACCATTACGCGAACTGCGGGGCGGCCTTGCGGAAGTAGTGAAATACGGTGTCCTCGCGGATGCCGGGTTATTCAGGATTCTGGAATTAACCATCGGGAAGGTTATGGGTTATAACTCCGGTGTTTTGGAACAAATAGTATACCGCTGCGTTAAAATTAAAGCCGGGATCGTTGAGAAGGATGAGTATGAACGTTACGGCCTCCGTGCAAAACTTAATCTCGGGCATACGTTTGGCCATGCAGTAGAAACCTTAACCGGGTACAAAAAGTATACCCACGGCGAGGCAGTGGCAATCGGGACAGTTGTTGCTGCAAAAACTGCGGAATCCATGGGCTATACCGTTAAAGGCCTTGCGGTGAGGATTGAACGTTTACTTCACGCGTATGGCTTACCTACCTCCTGGCCTAAGGAATTAGGGGTTGAGGCTGTGATATCCGCAATGGCACGCGATAAAAAAGTTTCTGATGGTAAGATAAAAGCGGTTTTACCGACAAAAATCGGGAATGTAATAACCGGGATTGTTATTGACAAAAAAATCTTAACCCGAGTACTGGTACCTTCCAGATAAGAACTATAATAAATCCATTAAAAGTATTAGGAAAACATAAAAAAATAATTATGAAAAACTTGAAATCATTATTATCCCGCAGGAATAAGATAGCTGAGTATTATGGTGACACTTTACGCGGTGTATTATTCACTTCACCGGTACTAACTTCCTATTTCACGGGCATAACTTTTTCGGGATACTGGCTGTTTTTGTCTTCTGATAAATGGTATGTCCTGACCCCGCAGCTGCTATATGAACAGATACGCAATACCGCAGGGCGGCAACGCGGATTATTTTTTAAATGCACAAAAGATATCATAGCGGGAGTAGCGGAGATTGCATCACGCGATAATCTTCGCGGGGTAATGCTGGATTTCGGGTGTACCACTCATTCGCAGGCACGCGCAATTATTGAGAAACTAGGCCCCGAGATACCAGTTGAAGATTGTACAAAAGTTATCCGTGAGATCCGGTCAGTGAAAGATAGTGTGGAAGCCGGCTTTATCCGTACCGCAGGCCGTATTGCGGATAAGGTATTTACTGAATGGACAAGAACCTTCTTCCGTGCAGGGAAGACCGAACACGAACTTGCAAAGGAACTTGATACTTTGATACTTTCATACTACTGTATCCCCGCGTTTGAAACTATTATAGCGTCCGGCCCGAACTCCGCGTACCCGCACCACGTACCAGGAAAACGTAAAATCCGGGAAAATGAACCCGTAATACTTGATTTTGGCGTTAAATACCAGGGGTATTGTTGTGACTTGACAAGGACGGTTTTTATAGGTAAACTTAATAAACTGTTTAATAAACTATATAAGGTTGTTGATACCGCGTATAACGCAGGGATAGAATCTGTAAGACCAAGCATCCCCGCAAAAAATGTGGATACCGCGGTACGGCAGGTTGTGGAACACAGCGGGTACGGTAAACGGTTTATACACGGAACAGGTCACGGGGTGGGTTTAGAAGTTCATGAAGCTCCGACGGTAAGCGCAAAAAGCGCGGATCTTCTGGTCAAAGGTAATGTGATAACCGTAGAACCGGGTGTATATATCCCCAACCGTGGCGGGGTAAGGATTGAGAATACCGTAATCATCACAAAAACCGGGTGTAAACGGTTAACTTAAAAAATCGAAGACAGGGATGTATAGGGATAGATAAAGGAGTAGAACGCAAAGATGGCAGTAGATACATCAGATTTTCATAATGGTTTAAACATTGAAGTGGAAGGAGAACCGTATACCGTAGTATGGTTCCAGCATCATAAACCTGGGAAAGGTGGCGGGATTATGCGCACAAAAATGCGTAATCTCCGTACAGGTTCAACGGTTGAGCGTTCGTTTAAGTCAGGGGAACGTTTCCGCGAATTATCCCTAGAAAAACGTCCCAAAACGTACTTATACGTAGAAAACGGTATGTACTATTTTATGGACCAGGAAACGTATGAACAGGTGCCGATCAATAAAGAGATGATAACTAACGCGTTGAACTTTATTGTTGAGAACGCAACGCTTGACGTTTTGTATTTAGATGACAAAATTATCGGTGTGGAATTACCTCCGAAGGTAAGGCTAAAAATCACAAGCACCGCACCCGGCGCGCGCGGTGATACCGTAGCGAATGCCACAAAACCTGCGACACTGGAAACCGGATACGAAATCCAGGTACCGTTGTTTATCAAAGAAGATGAATACGTTGTTATTGATACAACTACCGGCGAGTACGTAGAACGCGGATAATTTTTTTAATAGGAGCAAAAATATTTTTATGGAATTAGACAACGTAAAAAAGTTTGTGGAGCTCGTAAAAAATACTGATATTGAAGAATTGCGCTGGGAAAATGGGAGTACAAAGATAAACTTCCGCCGTGCAAAAGATTCCGCAGCTCTTGCGGCGGAAGCTCTGGAGAGAGAGTTAGACGAAAAAGCGCGGCAGCAGAAAGACAAGGATAAAGCGGAAGAAGCTGCGGAAGAAAAGGTTGAATCCCCGAAAAGCGGGATGATAAAATCACCGATTGTCGGCCGGTTTTTCCGGTCACTCACTGACCGTCCCCCGATGGTACTTGAAGGCGACCATATAACCCCGGGGCAAAAGGTTGGTATCATAGAAACAATGAAGCTTAATAAAGAC
The DNA here is from genome assembly GCA_041658405.1 of Elusimicrobiota bacterium. Taxonomy (NCBI): domain Bacteria; kingdom Pseudomonadati; phylum Elusimicrobiota; species Elusimicrobiota bacterium. The sequence goes on along the minus strand of JBBAAG010000001.1, from coordinate 72,520 downwards.
GTTATGTCGAATGTAAAAGGTAAAATCATTAAAATTATGGTAGAAAACAGCAGTCCTGTGGAGTACGGGCAGGATCTGTTCGAAGTAGAATTCACCGCGGATAACGGTGATAAGATTGACGATAAAAAGTGATAGTATCCCAAAACAAACTAAAAGGAACCTATTATGTTTAAAAAAGTGTTAATAGCCAACCGCGGAGAAATAGCAGTACGAATCATCCGTGCGTGTAAGGAGTTGGGGATAAAGACCGTGGCAATACATTCCGATGCCGACCGCGAGTCGTTGCATGTAAAACTTGCGGATGAATCTATTTGCATAGGCCCGGCACCTGTAACTGAAAGTTATCTTAATTACCCGAGTATAATCTCAGCTGCGGAGATCAGTGGTGCGGATGCTATTCATCCGGGCTACGGTTTTCTTGCGGAGAATACGCAGTTTGCCGGTATCTGCGCGGACTGTAATATCAAATTTATTGGCCCGTCAAAAGACGCGATACTTAAGATGGGTGATAAGATTCAAGCACGTGAAACCGTAAAAAAAGCAGGTGTACCGGTAGTACCAGGGACTGATGGCCCGATTAATGCTGACGACCCCAATCTTTTGAAGATCGCGAAAAAGATTGGGTTCCCATTAATGGTGAAAGCCCGTGCAGGCGGCGGCGGAAAGGGTATGCGTGTCGTTCAAAATGAAGAAGCGTTGAATAACGCATTACTTACTGCCCAGGCGGAAGCAAAGTCAAGTTTTGGTAATTCTCAGGTATACCTTGAAAAATATATTGAAGAACCACGGCATGTGGAGTTCCAGATTGTTGCAGATAAATTCGGGGAGACAAGATATCTCCCGGAACGCGATTGTTCAATCCAGCGTCGGCACCAGAAATTAGTGGAAGAATCACCGTGTCCCGCGGTGGACAGCAAGCTCAGGGAACGTATGGGCCACGCGGCGATACGCTGCGCAAAAACCGTGGGGTACACAACCGTCGGGACAATAGAGTTTTTATTGGATAAAGAAAAAAACTTTTATTTTCTTGAAATGAACACCAGGATACAGGTGGAACATACTGTCACTGAGATGATCACCGGGCTTGATCTTGTAAGGATGCAGATCCGTCTCGCTGCAGGTGAAAAACTGGAAGTTGGAAGTTTAAATACACGTATGCTAGGGCACGTGATTGAATGCAGGATTAACGCTGAAGACCCTGACCTTGATTTTATACCGTCACCGGGTAAAGTTACGCAGTTTATCCCCCCCGGCGGTCCTGGGGTAAGAGTTGATACGCACCTATACAGCGGGTACACCATACCGTCTTTCTATGACAGTTTACTCGCAAAACTTATTGTTATTGATAAAGACCGTAAACGCGCAATTGACCGGATGCGCCGCGCGTTAGGCGAGTTTGTGATTGAAAACGTAAAGACCACGATTCCGTTCCATATAAAAGTCATGAATGACGAAAAGTTTCAGGCAGGGAAGGTCAGTACAGACTTTGTACAAAAACGTATACTTTCGCAGTAAACACTGCGCCGGAAGGAATAAATATTATTTTTATGCGGTTAACAGTTAAAGAAAAGAAAAAAGTTGTGCTAACAAGTCTTTCCTCAAGTATTGATGTATTCAAGCATACACAGGACAATTGTGTGGATGACATTGTGCGTATAGCCGGGTTGATCTCGTGTTGCTTAAAGAACAAGCGTAAAGTCATGTTTTTCGGTAACGGCGGGTCAGCGTGTGATTCTCAGCATCTATCCGCAGAACTTGTCGGGCGGTTCCAGCGCACGCGTCGCGGGTTACCGGCTTTGGCTTTAAACTGCAACACCGCAGTACTTACCGCACTGGTGAACGACCTGGGAATAAAACAAATGTTTGCCCGCCAGGTTGAAGCTCTAGCAGAGAAAGGCGATGTTGTGATCGGCCTTTCCACCAGCGGCAATTCTGTTAACGTTATTCACGGGCTGAAACAGGCACGGAAACAGGGTGCTGTGACGGTAGGATTTACTGGTAAGTCCGGCGGAAAAATTGGTTCAATGGTGGATGTCTGCCTGAAAATCCCGTCAGATGTAACAGCAAGGATACAGGAAGGGCATATTGCAGCGGGGCATATTATTTGCCAGTTGGTAGAAGATGAACTGGTGGAAAAGTAAACTTATCCCCCTGCGGGAAATGGTAACGCTTACCCGGCGGTATAAACGCGCGGGGAAGCGGGTAGTGTTTACAAACGGATGTTTTGATATACTGCATACCGGGCATTTACAGATTTTTTACCGGTGCAAGCAATTAGGCGATATCCTGGTAGTCGGTTTGAACTCAGATAAATCAGTCTGCAGGATAAAAGGCCCGAAGCGGCCTGTAGTTCCGGAACTTGACCGCGCAAAAATGCTTGCCGCACTAACCCCCGTGGATCACGTGGTGGTATATAACGAAGACACACCGGAGAAAGTTATCCGCGCATTGGTACCGGATATCCTGGTAAAAGGCGGGGACTGGAAGTATAACGACATTATAGGCCATGATATTGCAGGGGAAACTGTACGGATAAAAGTTATTGCCGGGAAATCCACCACTGGCATTATTAAAAAAATACTGAACGCATATGGGAAAAAAAAGTAGTAAGTATTACCGATTAATTGACGCAAACTTTAACCGCGCGAGAGAAGGCTTACGCGTGGTGGAAGATACAGTACGGTTTCTGGCGGATAACAAAAAGGTTGTGAATGATCTCCGCAGGTTAAGGCACAGGGTTAGCAGGATAGGTTCTGCGGTGTATAACCTGTTAATCACCACGCGGGATAGCGATGGTGATGTTGGTAAAGAATTTACATCAACAGGATTTGAAACGCTGCACGAACTGGTGACCAGCAATTTTCGCCGTGCACAGGAAGCGGTTCGTGTTTTAGAAGAGTACAGCAGGTTATTATCTCGTGACGCAGTGAGTGACCTGCAAAGAATAAGGTTCAGGCTTTACAGCCTAGAGAAACAGGTGGTGAAACTTATTAACATTAATAAAGTTAAACCCCGGCGGCGTAAAAAAAGCAAGGTAATATAGGGAAGGATTGGTTGTAATAATATGGAAAAAATATCTGATATACTCAGTAAAAAATGTAAAGTAAACCTTACTGCCGTTGCAAAAACGGAAAACATTGACGTAAAAACACTAATCTCGCGTATTAACCGCGGGACTGTGGTTATAACCAACAATATTAAAAGAAAAATGAAAACTCCTTCCGCAGTAGGTGAAGGGATGAGTACAAAGGTTAATGCCAATATCGGAACTTCGACTGATTGTTCATCAATTGAAAAAGAACGCGAGAAACTCGCAGCGGTTGTTGCAGCAAAAGCTGATGCCGTGATGGATCTTTCCTGCGGGGGTAACCTCAACAAAATCCGTGCTATGGTAATAAAAGAATCACCGATTCCTGTAGGTACAGTCCCGGTTTACCAGGCAATTGTTGAGACATCACGCAGAGGTTTACCCGTCCACAAAATGGATCCGGAAACCTTATTTTCCGCGCTTGAACGCCATGCGAGTGACGGCGTAGATTTTATGACGGTACATTGCGGGGTTACACTCTCAACTGTGAAGAGGTTGAGAAAACATAAACGTATCTGCGGGATAGTAAGCCGTGGCGGTGCGTTTCTCGCAGGATGGATGCTTGCGAATAATAAAGAGAATCCGTTATACCAGAACTTTGAACGAGTACTTGAAATTGCGAAGAAATATAATGTTACCCTGAGCCTGGGTGACGGTTTACGCCCGGGTGCATTAGCGGATGCTGATGATAATGCTCAACTATCTGAACTACACATTTTAGCGGGAATGGTTACTGCCGCGAGGAAAGAAGGAGTGAGTGTCATAGTTGAAGGCCCGGGGCATATGCAATTAGATAAAATAGTTCCACACGTGAAACTACAAAAACGCCTTACGCATAACGCGCCATATTATCTTCTGGGACCGTTAGTAACAGACATCGCACCGGGGTATGATCATATAACTGCAGCTATCGGCGGTACTGTAGCCGCTGCAGCAGGTGCGGATTTTATTTGTTATGTAACTCCGGCGGAACATCTGCGGTTGCCTGATATTCAGGATGTACATAACGGTATCATAGCTGCGCGTATTGCCGGCCACGCAGGTGATATAGCAAAAGGATTAAAACCGGCATTTGAGTGGGACAAAAAATTTTCTAAAGCACGGAAAAACCTTGACTGGGCAACCCAGGAAAGGTTAGCGATAGATCCGCGTAAAGTACATGAGGAACGCAGTAAGTCGGTACCGAAGGATAAAGAAGTCTGCACAATGTGCGGCACATTTTGTGCAATGCGGGAAATAAGCAAGTATGGGATTTAAACGTGCGGTAAGAGTTACAATCCCCGCAACCAGCGGTAATCTCGGGTCAGGGTTTGACTGTCTGGGCATGGCGGTGGGCTTATATAATACCGTTGATGTGGAGATCGATACTTTATCCCCCTCCGTGAAAAAAGGTGGAGTGGTGCTTAAGAATATCCATATCCTGGGTGAGGGTTGTGAAAGCATTTCGAAGACACAGGATAACGTGGTATTCACCGCTATCAAAGTTGCACTAAAAAAAGCGGGGATACATTCTGCAGGGGTAAGCCTTAAGCTTGTGAATAACATACCGGTAACCCGCGGGTTAGGCAGCAGCGCTGCGGCAAGAGTAGGCGGTATTACCGCGGTAAACGCGGTGTTGAATGACAGGTTTACAACTGAAGATATTATTAATATGGCATCTAAACTTGAAGGGCATCCGGATAATGTTGTCCCTGCAATTGTCGGAGGAGTGTGTTTGTCATATATAGAAGACAAAAAGATCGGGTACATAAAGTTTGACAAAATAAAAAGTAAAATTTATGCCATAACGTGTATACCGGGATTTGAACTCACGACGAAGAAAGCACGGGCGGTATTACCAAAAAATATACCTATGCGTAACGCTGTGTATAACTGTGCAAGAGTAGGTATGGTAACCACAGCGTTTATAACTGGTAATCTGCGATTACTGGATTTTGGGATGAGAGACAAACTACACCAACCATACCGTTCAAAACTTATCCCCGGTTTTTATAAAGTTTATGCTGCAGCAAAACGTGCCGGCGCAATGGGTGTCGCGCTCAGCGGCGCTGGCCCGACAATGCTGGCAGTAACGGAAAGTAAGAAAACAGGGAGTATCATCGGTGAGCGTATGGTATCAGCGTGGAAAAAGTATAATGTTCTTGCGTCGTATAAAGTGTTGGAGATAGATGATACAGGGTATAGGGTGGAAAAAGTTTAGGATTATTTTATTTATCAGGAGTACCGTTAAAAGATTATGGCACTTATTGTAATGAAATTCGGCGGTTCATCCGTCGCGGATACTGTTAAAGTAAAACATGTAGCATCACGGGTTATTGAAGTACAAAAACGCGGAAATAAGGTAGTAGTTGTAGTTTCCGCTCCGGGAGACATGACAGACGACCTTATCGCAAAAGCGAAGGAGATTACAGAGAACCCGTCCGACCGTGAGATGGATATGCTGCTTGCAACGGGTGAACAAGTATCAATCGCATTATTAGCGATGGCAATCCGTGAACTCGGGCAGGAATCAATCTCATTAACCGGCCCGCAAGCAGGTATTTATGCGGACCGTACTCATACAAAAGCAAGGATTACGCGGATTATACCCACAAAAATTTATAAGGAATTACAAAAAAATAAAATTGTCATAGTTGCAGGTTTCCAGGGACAAAACCCCAACCGCGATATAACAACTCTTGGACGGGGAGGTTCTGACCTTACGGCTGTAGCATTAGCCGCGGCATTGAAAGCGGATGAATGCGAAATATTTACTGACGTCAAAGGCGTGTATACCACCGACCCGCGGGTAGTACCTGACGCGCGGAAGATTGATGCTATAAGTTATGACGAAATGCTTGAGATGGCAGGTTCCGGCGCGCAGGTAATGCAGGCACGGTCAATTGAAGTAGCAAAAAAATATAATGTTGTTCTGCATATACGCTCAACATTTTCTACGGAGAAAGGTACAATTGTTCGCAGGGAGGTAAATAATATGGAAGAAGTAGTAGTCTCCAGCGTTGCGTTTGATAAAGACCAGGCAAAACTGTCAATCACTGACTTACCGGATAAACCCGGTGTTGCAGCTAAGATTTTTAGCGAGCTTGGGAAAGCTAATATTATGGTAGATATGATCATACAATCTGCCGCACAGGACCGTTCTAACGATATATCGTTTACGGTATCAAAACATGATTTGGATAAAGTTTTACCGATACTCGCGAAATTAAAAAAAGAAATCGGTGCAAAAGATGTTCTCTGTGATAAAGACGTTGCAAAAGTTTCAATCGTAGGGGTTGGCATGCGCAGCCATGCGGGTGTCGCTGCAAAGATGTTCAGTGCCCTGGCAAAAGAAAAGATTAATATTGAAATGATCTCCACCAGCGAGATAAAGATTTCGTGTATGGTAGACAGCGCGGATATTATACACGCAGTGAGAGTTTTGCATGAAGCATTTGGCCTTGCTAAACGCCAGGGATGAAACAGGGAATTATTTGATATATGAAAACCAGCAAGATATCCGTCTTTGATGTAACCCTACGTGACGGCGCACAGGCTCTGGGGGTGTCGTTATCAGTAGAAGATAAAATAAAAATATTACTCGCATTAGACAAGTTCGGGATTGATTACGTAGAAGGCGGATGGCCGGGCTCAAACCCGAAAGACAGCGAATTTTTTGTACGTGCAAGGACGGTAAAACTTACCCACGCGAAAGTAGTTGCGTTTTGTTCCACCCGGCATAAGGATAATAAACCGGAGAACGACCCTAACCTTATTGCCACGGTGAACGCCAAAACTGCGGTGGCAAGTATATTCGGTAAATCCTGGGCGCTGCATGTAACTCACGCGTTAAAGACTACATTAGAGAACAACCTTTGTATGGTCCGTGATTCAATCGGGTTCCTCAAAAGTAAAGGTATGGATGTTATCTTTGATGCGGAACATTTTTTTGATGGTTTCATCAATAACCGCGAGTACGCTGTGGAAGTCCTTAAAACCGCGGCATCCGCGGGTGCAGTAAATCTTACTTTGTGTGATACTAATGGCGGTATGCTCCCGGGGCAGATACAGGATATTATGCGGTACGTACGCATGCAGGTACGCTGTGTACCGCTTGGCATACACGCGCATAATGATTCCGGCTGCGGGATAGCGAACAGTGTTACCGCTGTTATGGAAGGCGCAACGCTTGTCCAGGGAACGATTAACGGTTATGGCGAACGCTGCGGGAATGCCGATCTCTGTGCGATACTGCCGAACCTGCAGATAAAACTCGGGTATAACTGTGTATCCCCCGAAAAAATTATGAACCTGACAGAACTTTCGAGGTATGTTTCGGAGATAGCAAATATGGTCCCCAATGATTACCAGCCGTATGTTGGTACCGCAGCGTTTGCGCATAAGGGCGGTATCCACGCGAGCGCGGTCAGCCGGCATACAGGAACCTATGAACATATAAAACCGGAGGATGTTGGGAATACAAGAAAAATTCTTATCTCCGAATATTCCGGGAAAAGTAATGTCCTCCAAAAAATGACGGACTTAAAATTGAGTAACGGTAAAGATGATGATACCGCAAAAAAAGTGTTGAATACCGTAAAAAATTTGGAAAAACAAGGGTATCAATTTGAAGCAGCAGAGGAATCGTTTGAATTATTACTGCGTAAAACATTGAAACAGTATGTCCCGTTATTTGACCTGGAAGGCATGCGGGTGATCATTGAGAAAGAAGAAAAAGGCGGGTGGAGGTCGGAAGCTACGGTTAAAGTTAAAGTTAACGGCCAGACAGAACATACTGCCGCGGATGGCGACGGGCCGGTAAACGCGCTGGATACTGCGTTGAGGAAAGCATTAGCCAAGTTTTATAAAGAACTCGCGGATATGAGCCTGTCAGACTTCAAGGTACGTGTGATTGACGCAAAAGCCGGTACCGCAGCGAAGGTGCGTGTGTTAATAGAATCACGTGATAGAAAAGACACCTGGACTACCATAGGAGTATCAGAAAACATTATTGAAGCGAGTTTAATAGCGTTAGTAGATGCAATTGAATACAAATTATTGAAGAAGAGGGGAGAGTTTGGAAATGTCAGGAAAAAATAGTAAGAAAAGTGTTAAGTCATCAAAAAAAGCGGGTACTGTGCAGACAGGTAAGGACGAAAAAAAACTGGTACCGTCATTTAACAGCCGTGCGGTGAAAGAAGGATATCAACGCGCACCGCATCGCGCGTTATTATATGCTACAGGATTGACTAAAGGACAGATTGATAAACCGTTTGTTGGTATAGCGTCGAGTTTCAGTGACCTCGTACCGGGACATATAAACATACGTGATCTTGAACGCTGGGTAGAACGGGGAGTTGCCGCTGCAGGCGGGACACCCTTTATTTTTGGCTTACCCGCAATCTGTGACGGTATTGCCATGGGACACGAAGGCATGAGTTATTCATTACCCAGCCGTGAATTAATCACGGACTCCATAGAATGCGTTGCACGCGCACACGGGCTTGACGGGCTGATACTCCTGACAAACTGTGATAAAATAACCCCGGGTATGCTTATGGCAGTTGCACGGTTGAATATACCATCAATCGTAGTTACTGCCGGGCCGATGCTTGCGGGTTTTCATGCGGGTAAACACAGGTCTTTAGTACGCGATACATTTGAGGCGGTAGGGTTGTACTCCGCCGGGAAAATGGATGACGCTGCACTATCCGCAGTGGAAATCTGTGCATGTCCCGGTGCGGGCTCATGCCAGGGATTATACACTGCCAATACTATGGCGTGTTTAACTGAAGTAATGGGTATGAGTTTACCGGGTTGCGCAACAGCGCCGGCGGTCTCTGCAAAGAAACGGCGTATTGCCTATGATTCCGGTATGCGTGTGGTGGAACTCATAGAAAAACAAACGTTACTCCCAAAACGTATAATGACGGAGAAAGCGTTTAATAACGCTATTATGGCGGACATGGCGCTTGGCGGGTCAACAAATACGGTTCTTCACCTTCCGGCAATCGCGCGTGAATGCGGGATAGAGTTACCATTAAAAAAGTTTGATGATATCTCAAGAACAACCCCCAATATTGTTCGTCTTGAACCCGCGGGGGATGTGTATATGGAAGACCTTGACCGCGCAGGCGGTATTTCAGCGGTACTATCAGTCTTAAAAAGTAAACTAAACACCGCAGCTACTGTCAGTGGCAGGGATATAACAGAAATCGCGGCGAGTGGTAAAGTCTTGGATCCCGAGATTATTAGATCATTAAATAATCCGTTTGGTAAACAAGGCGGGATTGCGATACTCCATGGCAATCTCGCACCGGATGGCGCGGTAGTAAAACAGTCCGCTGTTAAAGATAAAATGCTTACATTTACAGGTAAAGCCAAAGTGTTCAACAGCGAAGCTGATGCAATGAAAGCTATCACTGACAAAAAAATTGATAAAGGCGTTGTAATAGTTATCCGGCATGAAGGACCGAAGGGCGGGCCGGGTATGCGTGAAATGTTATCCCCCACCTCCGCAATTGTAGGGATGGGCTTATCTGAATCCGTAGCATTAATTACTGACGGCAGATTCTCCGGTGGTACCCGCGGTCCGTGTATCGGGCATATTTCTCCGGAAGCTGCGGATAACGGGCCGATCGCAGTGGTTGAGGACGGTGATATGATAACAATTGATATCCCAAACCGTATGCTTACTGTACGGCTGACAGATGCGGATATAAAAATCCGTACAGCAAAAGTTAAACCGTTACAACCAAAGGTACGCACGGGCTATCTTTCGCGGTACGCAAAACTTGTATCTTCAGCAAATACCGGCGCGGTGTTGAAATAGGAATTATGGAATAAGGCAGGGAAAGAATTTATTTTTATGGAAAAAACTGGCTCAGAGATTTTAGTTGAATGCTTAACAAAAGAAGGCGTGGATATAATGTTTGGTATCCCCGGCGGAGTATTACTTCCGATATTTGACGCGCTTTATGGTTCCAAAATAAAACTCATCCTTACCCGTCATGAACAAGGCGCAGCGCATATGGCGGACGGTTATGCGCGTTCAACAGGAAAAGTAGGTGTTTGCATTGCAACTTCCGGCCCGGGAGCTACAAATCTTACAACCGGGCTTGCTACGGCGTATATGGATTCCATCCCGATGGTAGCAATTACAGGCCAGGTTGCGACGAATCTTATTGGTAATGACGCGTTCCAGGAAGCTGATACCACGGGTATAACACGGCCTGTTACAAAACATAATTATCTGGTGAAGGACGTAGCGGACCTCGCAAGAGTTATACGTGAAGCATTCTATATCGCAAAAACCGGCCGCCCGGGCCCTGTGCTGATTGATATACCAGTAGACGTTTCCCGGCAGAAAACTAAGTTTGTATACCCGGAAAAAGTTGAACTCCGGTCGTATAAACCAAACTATACAGGCCATCCTGTGCAGATAAAACGTGTTGCTGATGCGATTGCATCATCAAAACAGCCGGTGCTTTATATAGGCGGCGGTGTCATCGCATCGAATGCAAGCGCTGAACTATTGGAACTCGCGGAAAAATGCGAGATCCTGGTTACCTCAACACTGATGGCAATCGGCGCGTTCCCTCCGGATCACGAACTATCCCTTGGCATGCTTGGTATGCATGGGATGTACTGGGCAAACCACGCAATGCAAAACTCAGACCTCATAATTGCAGTAGGGTCAAGATTTGACGACCGGTGTACGGGTAAACTCACAGCGTTCGCGCAAAAAGCTAAGATTGTGCATATTGACATTGATCCTACATCAATCTCAAAAAATGTTAAGACCGATATCCCTGTGGTAGGCGACTGCAAAGTTGTACTCAGTGAACTCAACAAAATCGTAGCTAAGACAAAGCATGTGGAATGGTTAAAACAAATTAATAAATGGAAAAAAGAACAGCCATTGACTTATACACAAGACAATAAACTGCGCCCGCAGTATGTTGTGGAACAAATATCAAAACTTACCAACGGCGAAGCTGTTGTTACAACCGAAGTCGGGCAGAACCAAATGTGGGCCGCGCAGTTTTATCAGGCGAAGAAACCGAGATTATTTATTTCCTCCGGCGGGTTAGGGACTATGGGCTATGGTTTTCCCGCAGCGATCGGCGCGAAGTTTGCGTTACCTGACAAAACCGTGATTGATATCGCAGGGGATGGAAGTATTCAGATGAACATCCAGGAACTCGCAACTGCGGTATTAAACAAAACAAATGTTATAGTTGTAATACTAAACAACACATATCTCGGGATGGTACGCCAGTGGCAACAGTTATTCTACGGGAAACGCTACTCCGCTGTGTGTTTACACAAAACGGACAGTTGTTCCCCCAAATGCGACGGGCCGAATCACGGCTGTCCTGCGCTGGTCCCTGATTTTGTTAAACTCGCGGAAGCGTATGGTGCAGTGGGTATCCGTGTAGATAAAAAAGAAGACGTAGTAAAAGCATTGAAGAAAGCGTTAGCAGTAAAAGATAAACCTGTAATTATTGATTGCTGGGTGGAGAAAGAAGAAAACGTGTTCCCGATGGTACCTGCCGGTGCGGCATTAGATGAAATTATGACGCATCTGGCGTAAGGTTTGTACGGTTACCCTTTTTCAATTTTTGCTATGAGCATCTTGCGGTGATCAACCGTTTGCTTAATAATATCGTTAATCATTACGTTATATTCCGGAACTTCAGTTTCGATAATTTCCACATAATTCTTTTCAAGTAACGAACTTTCAATATTCCGTGCAACGAAGTACATAGAATGCCTAATCATTTTACCGGATTTAAGGTTTTCCATTGTATTACTGATCCCTTTTATTATTAAGTCAACCGATTCAATCTTAAATTCATGCTTAAGTTTATATTTATTCGGTTCATGTTCTATCATTTGAAACATTTTTTCTAAATTTGCTGCATGTTTAGCTTCTTCACCCGCGATTGAAATCCAGAATTCCTTATCTTCCTTCCACACTCTCGCACAATGAAGGTATAGCTCGCCGATTTTTACTTCAGCTTCCGCCATTTTTTTCATCATCTCACGTAACGCGTTTAAGTTTTCCATTCAGCATCCTCTTTTACAGGAAATGTTTATACGGTCTATCAACATTTTCCTGTGTTCAAATGTTTCCTCCACGATACGGTTCATCAACTCTTTGTATTTTAGGTCTAGCGTATCAATAATCTCAACATATTTTTGTTCAATTACCGAGTTTTCAAAATCGCGGGCAATAAAAAGCATATTGTCTTTAGTAATCTCATCCTTGTTCAACCGTTCAATGTTTTTCTTCACGAATTTAATCATAGTTTCAACTGCGGTAATGTTAAACGGACGGTTGTAGCTAAATTTGTTGGGATTCGTTATTATCATATCCATCATCTGCTGAAGGTATTCGGCATGCTTAGCCTCTGTTCCCGCGATGTCAATCCAAAAATGTTTATCTTCCTTCCATTTATTGGCGCAGAGAAGGTACAGTTCGCCGACTTTCATCTCGGCTTCCTTCATTTTATTCATTACTTCTAACAGCGACTGGATGTTGGTAGTCATAGTAGCGGCTTACTTAACCCCGTACCGTTTAAATGTTTTCACAACTTCGTCCGCGGGGAAGTATCCTACGTGGCGGAATACTTCATTCCCGTCTTTATCAAGAAATACCTGGGTAGGAATACCGAGAATGTTATACTTATGCGCATAGGGCGTACCTTCTGCTGAACGTACATCAATAAAGACAAAATTAACCTGCCGGCCATACTTTGCGTCAAGTGTGTACAACACTTTTTCCATCATTTTGCATGGGATACAATTTGTTGAGCCAAGTTCAAGCATTGTAAGAGAATAATCCGTGTTTGTGCTTTTACGTACAAAATATTTTGGTTCTTCCTGTTTTACGGTTGATGTAGATATTTTTACTGCAGCGGGTTTAACCTTTTTAATTCCGGGTTTTTGTTCTACTGCGGGTAATAGACCGGTATAACCCAGCAATATTATTATTGTTAGAAATAATGTACACATTTGTTTTACTGTACAGACAGACAGCTGATTAATACGTTTCATAATAATAATTTTACTACTTTTTGTACGCTTTTTGTCAAGAAAGCATAAGTTGTTAATAACCCGCATATTTTATAAAATATTAAGTTATTAACCAAAAGGAAGGGTTGTTAAAATGTACTGGCAGCAGGAATATGAAACAATACCGCGCAAAAAACTTGAGGCGTTACAGATACAGTTACTCAACAAAACTGTAAAACACGCAAAGAAGTCAGAGTTTTACCGTGATAAACTCAAAACCTTCCCGGCAGATGGAATAAAAACAGTTAAAACAATACAATCCCTGCCATTCACCGTGAAAGACGACCTGCGGAACAGTTTTCCTTACGGTATGCTTGCGGTAAATATTCAATCTGTTATTCGGTTACATTCCTCGTCAGGTACTACCGGCAATCCTACTGTCGTGTATCACACACGGAAAGATATAGATAACTGGGCTACACTGATCGCCAGATGTATGTACATGTCCGGGGTACGTGATACCGACGTGTTCCAGAACACTATGGGTTACGGTTTATTCACTGGCGGGCTTGGGTTCCATTACGGTGCGGAAAAGATTGGGATGCTTACAATCCCGATCGGGCCGGGGAATAGTAAACGCCAAATATGGTTTATGCAAAAGTTCGGGACTACAGTTATGCATATTCTTCCCTCCTACGCATTACGGCTAACTGATGTATTTAAAGAACTCAACCTCGACCCAAAGAAAGACGTTAAACTACGTATTGCCTTCATCGGCGCAGAACCGCATAGCGAGGAAATGAGGAAACAAATTGAGAATCTTTATGAAATAAAATGTTATAACTCCTACGGGTTAAGCGAAATGTGCGGGCCCGGGATTGCATTTGAATGCTCGCATCAAAATGGTATGCATCTATGGGAAGACCATTTTTATCCGGAAATCATTAACCCGGATACCTGCGAAGTCCTTCCCGACGGGGAAGAAGGCGAGCTTGTATTAACCACGCTTCAGCGCCAGGCAATGCCGCTGATACGCTACCGCACACGCGATCTCACACATATAATATCTACCCGCTGTTCCTGCGGGCGGACACACCGCAGGATCGCAAGGATTACCGGGCGTAGTGACGATATGCTTATCATCAACGGGGTAAACATTTTCCCGATACAGATTGAACGCACAATCCTGCGTATACCCGGTGTGGGCAATAATTATATTATTGAGTTAACAAAAGAAAGTTTTATGGATAAACTTATCATCAAAATTGAGATCAACGAAAACATTTTCCGCGGAACGTTGACAGAACTTGAACAAATCCAGCGTAAAGTGACGGAAGAACTTAGGTCCGAGCTCGGGTTGAACCCTATTGTCCAGCTGGTTGAACCTAATAGTTTACCCGCAGCGGAAGGTAAAGCCCAGCGGGTATATGATTTCAGAAAAAAAAGTGTATAAAATAATTTATCGGAGGTAAAATAAAACATTTATGGCGTATCACTTATCGATCTTCGTAGAGAATAAACCTGGAAAAATTGAAAAAATAACTAAAGTTCTTGCGGATAACGGTATCAACCTCCGTGCGATTACTCTCGCAAGTACGGGCGAGTACGGTGTGCTAAAACTGTTGGTTAACAATCCCGATCTCGCGTATGACAGGCTTAAACAAAACAGTATTGCGGTATCAAAACGAAAAATTATTATTGCAGTAATCGACGACCAACCCGGCGGGATGTTCAACCTCTTATCCGCGATGTCGAAAAACAATATTAACCTCGAGGATTGTTACGGGTTTGTGTTGGAAGACAAGAAACAGGCGGCAATTATTATGGAAGTTGAGAAGTATCCCGAAGCCGAGACTGTATTAGCAGCCGCCGGGATAAAACTGTTGCCGGAAAACGAACTGGAAAGTTTTTAATACATATGGAAAAAGTGTTGTTGTCAGGTAATGAAGCGTTTGCGCGGGGCGCGTATGAAGCCGGTGCGACAGTAGGTGTTGGTTATCCCGGTACACCATCAACGGAAATCCTAGAAAACTTCAAATCCTACCCCGGGGTTTATACCGAATGGTCTATAAACGAGAAAACAGCGATGGAAGTAGGTATTGGAGCAGCATTAGCCGGCGCACGGACCATCGTTACGATGAAGCATGTCGGGCTTAATGTCGCAGCGGACCCGTTGTTTACTTCAGCTTATATCGGCGTCAACGCCGGGCTTGTTATCATTGTTGCGGACGATCCTGACATGCACTCGTCGCAAAACGAGCAGGATAGCCGGCATTACGCGGTTGCTGCGAAAGTGCCGATGCTTGAACCTTCTGATTCACAGGAAGCGAAAGAATTTATCCTTAAAGCGTTTGAGTTAAGCGAAATGTTTGACACGCCGGTACTAGTCCGTGGTATCACGCGGTTGTCACACGGGCGAAGTGTCGCGACACTGTCCAACCCGTTGACACCGGTTAAACCATCAGGGTTTGTGAAAAACCCGAAGAAGTACGTGATGATTCCTGTATATGCGCGGGCACGGCATGTACTTGTAGAAAAACGGTTAACCGCACTGGCAGAATATGCTGAAACGTGTAAACTTAATCATGAGGAAATTAACAATAACAAAATCGGGATCATAACTTCCGGGATTTGTTACCAATACGTCAAAGACTCTTTACCACCAACAGTTTCCATCCTCAAACTCGGGATGGTAAACCCGTTACCAAGAAAACTTATCACCGCGTTCTGCACGAAGATGGAAAAAGTCTTTATCGTCGAAGAACTCGACCCGGTGGTTGAACAGCAAATCCGGGCGTGGGGTATCACAAACGTTGTTGGAAAAGACATGTTCCCCATACTTGGCGAGTACAGCCCGGCGTTGGTAAAACAATGCGTTACCGGCGAGAAAATGCCGGCGAAACTGCAAGTGTCAATCAACATCCCCCCGCGGCCGCCGCAGTTATGCCCGGGATGCCCGCATCGCAGCGTGTTCACGGTATTACACGAACTGGGGTTAACAGTGTCAGGCGATATTGGGTGTTACACCCTCGGCGTGCTTCCCCCGTTCAACGCGATGGACACTTGCATTGAGATGGGCGCGAGTATCGGAGTGGCGCAAGGAATTGAAATCGTAGAATCGCGGGATAAAGAATCCGGCGTTGTTGCAGTCCTGGGTGACTCAACATTTGCGCATAGCGGAATTACAGGTCTTGTGAATGCAGCGTATAATAAACGCCATTTGCTGATCATCGTGTTGGACAACGGTACTACTGCGATGACCGGGCTGCAACCTAACCCGTTATCAGGGACGCGGATCGACGGAACAGAAACTGTTGCCATTGACTATCACGCGTTAGGAAAAGCGGTTGGGATCGGGGAAGGTAACGTCAAAATTGTTGGTGCGTATGACATGAAAACCCTGAAATCTGTAATACAGTCATTGCTCGCAACGAAAAAACTGGCGTTACTTGTCGTCAAAGATCCGTGTATGATACTCAAACGCAAACATGCAAAACATAAAGACATTAAAGATGCGGGAAAAACTATATGACAACCACAAATATTAAGGTAACGAATATCCTGTTCTCCGGAGTTGGCGGGCAAGGGATTATCCTTGGAAGCGATATTATATCGTTAGCCGCGATGTACTCCGGGTTTGACGCAAAGAAAAGCGAAATCCACGGGATGTCGCAACGCGGCGGGTCGGTATTCTCACATGTACGGTACGGTAACAAAGTATATTCTCCCGTGATCCCCGAAGGACAGGCGGATATCCTCGTCGCGTTGGAAGAAATGGAATCGCTCCGGTGGCTTGAGTATGTTTCACCAAAAACTGCGGTGGTGTATGTCAAATACCGTGTCTTACCGGCAAACATTGAGAAGTATCCTGAAGGTATTGACGCGGAACTACGCGCACGGTTCGCCAAAGTCGTGGCAGTTGATCCAAAAGAGTTGACACAAAAAATTGGTAACCAAAAATATCTTAACGTCGCGATCCTGGGCGTAATCGCCGAAATGCTCGAAGGTATTACCTCCGATGCGTGGAAGTCAGCGATCACCGCGTTGGTTCCAAAAAGTACTGATGCCGCCAACCTCGCTGCGTTTGAAATTGGAAAACAAATATAGTAATGAAAATAACCGTTATCCTTGGCCATCCCGGGAAAGAAAGTTTTAACCACGCGATTGCTACTGCTGCGGTAGAACAATTAATCACCGCCGGGCACTCCGTCACTTTCCACGACCTATATACGGAAAAGTTCGACCCCATACTCCCGTTAGACGAAATTCCAAAACACGGGAAAGTTGACCCAAAAATTCAACAGTACTGCACCGAAATCGTTGACGCAGACGGCCTCGTAGTTGTACACCCCAACTGGTGGGGCCAACCCCCGGCAATTGTTAAAGGCTGGATTGACCGCGTGCTCCGTGCAGGAGTAGCGTACGAGTTTGTTGAAGGAGATAACGGCGCGGGCTTGCCAAAAGGACTACTCAAACTCCGCGCTGCGGTTATATTCAACACCTCAAACACGCCGGGCGAGAGGGAACACACTGTGTTTTGCGACCCGCTGCAGTTAACCTGGAAAAACTGTATTACCGATTTGTGCGGTGCAAAAACGTTTTACCGTACAACCTTCAGCCCGATTGTTGATAGTACATTGGAACAACGTAAAAAGTGGTTGATTGAAGTTAGGAATGTTGTAGACAAACAGTTTAAGTAACTTATTTACTTAAAATACGCGAATAACGCAGCCATCACAGCGACCTGACCAATCCAAAACAGGAACATCCAGCGTATCATCTCGGTTTTTGATGCGCTGATTTTGTCGTTAAGTTCAACCCGCAGCTCAGCCATCTCGGTAGTAAACCGAACTTCGAGGCCTCTAAGATCTTGTTTTGTCGCTAATACATTCAATTGGTGCATTTCGTTTTCTTCCAACGCGTATTCTATTGCTTCCGACACTGCCCGCGCAGTTTTTTCATCAACTTTTTCGCTCAACATTTCATACATTTTCAAAGTGTTAACAATCGCCATCGTAATCGTCCCTTCCCCAAAATTTCCTCAACCCGGCCATTTGTCGATATAAGTAGTATAACCAACAAGTTGCCAAAAGTCAATGCAACACGTGGAATATGATAATATATACAATGGGATGAACGAACATGTTGTATAAAATAAAAAATATTATATTATTTTCAGTATTGAACATCTTTATTGTTTTTATAAACAACGCTTCTTCTGAAACTGTCAAACAAAACGGCGGTATATCTACTACCAGAATAGAATTTAAGCTTATTCACCGGTCCACTCCCACCGTAGTGTTTGAAACCGGCCTGGGTGCGACAATGGAAAGTTTTAATAAAACCGTCAACGAAATTGGGAAAACCAACACAGTATTCGCGTACAACCGTCCCGGGTACGGGAAAAGTGCGAAACATTCTACCTCCCGTACCGGAGCAACAATCGTAGACGAGCTCCGCGCGTTTCTGCAGAATAAAGAATTGTACCCGCCTTACATTTTGGCTGGCCATTCAGTAGGCGGGTTGTACATGCAGCTTTTCGCAAGGAAGTATCCCGATGAAATCGCGGGGCTTATTCTCATTGACCCGACTCATCCCACACAGTTTGAAAACGTTGGTGCGATAGAAAACCAACCGAAACTCGTACAGTTATTGTTCAACCTTTGGCTTTCTCCTGCGGCAAAAGCGGAGTTTGCAGAACTCAAAAATACCGGAACGGAAGTCTTGAGTTTACCAACACCAAACAACATACCCATTATAATTCTTAGCGTTGAAGACAAGGGGAACACCGAGCTCGCTCGGTTCACAAATAATAAACGTAAAGATTTCTCGCGCCTATATCCAACCAGCAAGCAGATATGGCTTTCCGGTAGGCACGACATTCCGCGGCAAAACCCAGGAGCTATCACTTATGCGATCCGCGATATATTGGAAAAACTCCGCAGGAAGTATGATAAGATATTGAACAATGATTAACAAAAGTCTAAACAACGCATATTCGTAGTATTAGAAAAACATTTTGTAAAGGCAGGTCTATATGAAATACCGCAAGCTTGGAAGTTTACCGTGGGAAGTATCGGCGTTAGGGTTCGGATGTATGCGTTTACCGACCTCCGGGTTTCTCAAACGGGTAGACGAAAAGTATGCAATTGAAATTATCCGTCACGGGATTGACCTCGGGATAAACTATGTGGATTCCGCGTGGTTGTACCATTTTGGGCAAAGCGAGCAGGTGTTGGGGAAAGCGTTACGCGACGGTTACCGCGCAAAAGTTAAAATTGCAACCAAACTACCGGTGTTCATGACAAACACCGCTGCTGATTTCGACAAGTTTCTCAACAGCCAGCTTAAACGGTTGCAGACGGATTGTATTGACCTTTACTTATTCCACATGCTGGACAACGGCGCGTTTGAAAAAATGAAGAAACTCAACCTGCTCGATAAAATGGAAGCAGCGAAGAAACAGGGCAAAATCAAGCATATAGGGTTCTCCATACACGACACGTTACCGGTATTCAAAAAAATTATTGACCATTACGCTTGGGATATGACGCAGATACAGTATAACTATATGGACACCGGAATCCAGGCGACTACTGAAGGGTTGGAGTACGCGTACAAAAAAGGGATTGCTGTTGTTGTGATGGAACCTCTCAAAGGCGGACAGCTGGTGAACCCGCCGAAGGAAGCCGTTGATGTAATGTCCCGTTCAACAATTAAACGTTCGCCGGTAGACTGGGCACTACAATTTTTGTGGAACCGCCCGGAAGTTGCGTGTGTCCTCAGTGGTATGGGTAACAAAAAAATGGTAGACGAAAACTGTGAATGTGCTGACACGTCGGGTATCGGGAGTTTGTCAGCAGAAGAAAACGCGGTGATCACCGAGCTTGCTGCGATTTATCGTAAACAAATCGTAGTACCTTGTACCGCATGCCAGTACTGCATGCCCTGCCCGTCAGGAGTGAACATTCCGCAAAACTTTGCGTTGCTCAACAACCGCGGAGTTGACCACCGGGGTACTGTCGGCAACCGTATAACACAATGGCTTATCTACAGCAAGTACCGCGGACTCTCAAAAAAACGCGGACGGCCGGGAAAAGACGGGAAATTTGATACTAACGGCCGCGCGTCGTTGTGTACCCGTTGCAACAAATGCGTGCCAAAATGCCCGCAGCATATACAAATACCTGATGAACTACAAAAAGTTATTGCAGTATTTGAAAAAGGCAAGCGCGGCACATTATAGGTATTAACATTTACGCAAATATTTACTAAAATGCTTTTTAATAGCGCGACAAACTTGAACGTATATATTTTTCAATGTATAAAAGGAGCGTTGTAACATTATGACTACCATTTGGGATGAAAAACATGAAACTATGCCAAGGGCGGAGATGTCCGAACTGCAAGGCAAACGGTTGGCAAGTATTGTCAACACCGTGTATAACAAAGTAGAGTTTTACCACAAAAAATTTGATACTGCCGGAGTTAAACCCGAACAAATAAAGTCATTAGACGATATCCAAAAATTGCCGTTCACCACAAAAACCGATATGCGCGAAGTATACCCCTGGGGCTTACTCGCAGTGGATAAATCCGAGATTATCGAGATCCACACATCTTCAGGGACAACGGGAACGCCAGTAGTGGATGCTTATACGCGTAACGACATAGCGTTATGGGCAGAGGTTATGACACGTACTCTTGTCCTTGGTGAAGTAACAAAAAACGATATTATCCAAAACGCGTACGGGTATGGATTATTCACCGGCGGGCTTGGGATCCACCATGGCGGGTTAAACCTAGGCGCAACTGTGATCCCTATTTCCGGAGGTAATACCAAGCGCCAGTTACAGGTACTTCGCGATTTTAAACCAACCGTTCTCACATGCACACCATCCTATGCGCTGTACTTAGCGGAAGCCGGACGTGAAGAAGGTATGGACTTTAAAAAAACTTCATTGCGGGTAGGATTCTTCGGTGCGGAACCGTGGAGCGAAAATATGAGAAAAGAGATAGAAGCAAATCTTCATATAAAAGCCTTGGACATCTTTGGCCTGACCGAAATCATTGGCCCCGGTGTGGGTAATGAGTGCATACACCAATGCGGCATCCATTTGTTTGAAGACGTTTTTTATCCAGAAATAATTAACCCGGAAACCGGTAAAGTATTACCTGACGGCGAAAAAGGCGAACTTGTGTTCACAACGTTAACCAAAGAAGGTACCCCGGTGATACGCTACCGCACAAGAGATATCACGTTTTTGAACCACGAAAAGTGTAAATGCGGGCGTACATCTGTACGGATGAACCGTATCCTTGGCCGTACGGACGATATGCTGATTATCCGCGGAGTAAACGTTTTCCCATCGCAGATCGAGGAAGTATTACTTAAACTTGAAGGCATTGAACCGCATTACCAGCTTATCGTTGACCGCAGGGAGCATCTTGACGTACTTGAAGTACAGGTCGAGATGAACGACAAACTTTTCTCAGATGAAATAAAAAATCTTGCAGGTATAGAGAAAAAAATTGAGTCCGAACTATACAAAACATTGAATATTCACACAAAAGTAAAACTTGCGGAACCAAAATCTATTCCCCGCAGTGAAGGCAAAGCAAAGCGTATAGTAGATAAACGTACGATATAAATAATTGAACAATAAAACAAAAAGGAGAACGGATTAAATGAACATAAAACAAGTATCGGTGTTTATTGAGAACCAAAAAGGCAGGCTCGCGGAAGTAACAAAAGTCTTAGCGGATAATGGTATCAACATCCGCGCACTAGCTTTGGCGGATACCGCTGATTTCGGTGTCCTGCGGTTGATTGTAAATGATACGGAAAAATGCGTTGCTACGCTGAAGAAAAACAATTTTGTTGCGCAAGTAACCGAAGTAACCGCTGTTGAAGTTGACGACCAACCCGGCGGT
Organism: Elusimicrobiota bacterium; assembly: GCA_041658405.1. Lineage (NCBI taxonomy): Bacteria > Pseudomonadati > Elusimicrobiota > Elusimicrobiota bacterium. The sequence continues at coordinate 50,499 of JBBAAG010000001.1, read as the reverse complement.
CTTGCGAAAATGCTGTCCCTTTTTGATAAACAGGGGATCAATGTTGAGTATATGTACGCTACGGTTGAGAAAAAAAGTGATAGAGCGATTGTGGTGTTCCGGTTTGATAACCCGAAATCCGCACTGGAAACGTTAAAGAAAAACGGTATTTCTATTGTTACGGAAGATATCATAAAAAACCTGTAATATGCTGATAGATATCCACGCGCATATATTCCCGGATAAAATAGCAAAACAGGCAGTTGAAAAACTCTCGCAGGCAACCGGCGGCGAAAAGTATTACAGCGACGGTACACTTACGGGATTACAAAAGTTAATGCAGGCACACGGTGTAACATTATCAGTCAACCAGCCCGTAGCAACTGCACCGGAACAGGTTGAAGCGATTAACCGTAAGATGATCACTACCAACCACCATCACAGCAATGTCACCTGTTTTGGAGCAATGCATCCCGACTACCCGAACCCTGCAGCGGAACTTGAATTTATTGCAAAAAACGGGGTTAGAGGTATTAAACTTCATCCGGAATACCAGGACTTTTATCCGGATGACGATATGCGGTTATACAAAATATACGACGCGTGTGTAAAATATAACCTCATAATCCTTATTCACGCAGGAAGAGACATCGCGTATGCTGATGTCCACGGAACACCGGAACGGTTAAAACCTATTACTGAGATAAAGGGATTAAAACTTATCCTCGCGCATCTCGGCGGGTGGCGTATGTGGGACGATGTAGAAAAACATTTAATTGGCACCTCCGCGTATTTTGATACCGCGTATGTCCAGGAAATGGACCGCGTGCAGATGAAACGTATTATCCTCAACCACGGCGCGGATAAAATACTTTTTGGTACAGACTCCCCGTGGGAAACTGCGGAACATATGAAATCCATCTTTGACGGATTAGGGTTATCAGCAGACCAGCTCGAAAATATTTACTACAAAAACGCGCAGGCATTACTGGGAATAAAAAAGTAAGTCATATTATTATTTACCAGCGAAAGAAACTGACGCTTTAATAAAATCCCTGAATAACGGCTGAGGTTTAGTAGGCCTTGATTTGAACTCCGGATGGAACTGTACTCCCACAAACCACGGATGATCTTTTAACTCAATAATTTCAGCCAAATGTTTTTCTTCATACTCACCCGTAATATTCAATCCGTTATCCATCAACTGTTTTTTAAATGTATTATTGAATTCATACCTATGCCTGTGGCGTTCATATACCAATTCATTTTTGTATGCCTTAAATGCTAGAGAGCCTTTCTGGATTTTACATCGGTACTGCCCCAACCGCATAGTCCCGCCTTTATTAAACAATTTTTTTTGTTCTTCCATCATGTCAATCACAGGATACGGTGTATTTATATTAAACTCGGTACTATTAGCATTTTTTAATTTACAGACATTCCTTGCGAATTCTATAACTGCACACTGCATTCCCAGGCAAAGGCCAAAATACGGCACCTTATTTTCCCGGGCATACCGGACTACTTCAAGTTTACCCTCAATCCCTCTGTCTCCAAACCCACCGGGAACAAGTATACCGCTAACATTCTTTAATACCTCTGCGAGGTTATCCTTTTCTACATCCACATACTTTATATTGATCTTAACTCCATTAGCTATAGCTCCGTGTGTAAGTGCTTCCCATATACTCTTATATGCATCTTTTAAGTGCGTATATTTACCGGCAATAGCAATATTAACTGTATTTTTACAGCTTTGTATTTTATCCAATAGGTTTTCCCATTCTGTTAAGTTACATACCCTGCCCTTTAAGTGAAGCATATCGAGTATCAGTTTATCTACGCCCTGGTGATAAAGCATAAGCGGTACTTCGTAAATACTGTATGCAACATCTTTTTCTTCAATTACAGCTTTTTCCTGGACATTACAGAAAAGCGCGATTTTCTTTTTCATCTCAGATGAGATAGTTTTTTCAGTCCGGCATACTATTATCTGCGGATCTATACCAATTTCTCTTAACTTAGCAACACTTTGCTGTGTAGGTTTTGTTTTAAGTTCTTCCGATGCGCGCAAGTATGGTATAAGGGTTACATGGACATAACACACATTATCCTGACCGAGGTCCATCTTCATCTGCCTGATTGCTTCCAAAAACGGCAGTCCTTCTATATCACCGGTGGTACCTCCTATTTCAACTATAACAACATCGTTGTTTTCACCCGATTTTTTTATCCGTGCTTTTATTTCATCTGTAACATGAGGAATTACCTGTACGGTACCTCCGAGAAACTCGCCTTTTCTCTCTTTTGTAATAATACTGTCATAAATTATCCCGCTGGTAAAATTACTTTCCTTCGTTACATTAATACCCATGAACCTCTCATAATGCCCCAGGTCAAGATCCGTTTCCGCACCGTCATCCGTTACAAACACTTCCCCGTGCTGGAAAGGGCTCATAGTACCGGGATCTATATTTAAATACGGATCGATCTTGATTATATTAACCTTAAGCCCGCAACTTTGCAGAAGGTTTCCTATGGAAGCAGCCGTGATACCCTTTCCTAGCGAAGAAACAACTCCGCCGGTAACAAAAATGTATTTAGATTTATTCATAAATAATAAAACTTATTTTACCTTTCCTTTCTTCACAGATTTTCTTTTTCCTTTAGACTTCTCTTCATAATCAGAAAATTCTTCGCATTGCAGTACAGCAACTTTTTTTGTGAACATACACTCTTTATCGTTGATACATGTACAGCACAATCCTTTTTTCTCCATAACACATTCTCCTTTCATGAATTCAAATATTTCTCAGCTTCTTCCCTGTATGCCTGCATCACATACGGAATACCAGAAATCTTTGTTGCCTCCTCTGTTAGTGACATAAGATCATTCCGGGAAATAGTAGAAATCCTAAAATTTCGGCTTCCCGCCATTAACTGCTGAAGCCCTACTTTTAATTTCTGTGCAAACGTAAACATCCCGACTGCACCCAAAGGCATGTTTTTAATTTCATCTCCATACTTCTTCTTTACTTCTTCGTAACATACAAACAATTCTTCGGGTGTACTACCGTATTTTGAGACTGTTTTCGGCAAATTATTTTCTTTTATCCAATTTTCAATATTTTTCCCTACCATCCCGGGAATCATAATTGCCCTTCCCATGCATACTGCTTTTATGTACGGACTGCCCATAGCAAGTGCTTTAAATACACCTTCCTCATTTGAAAATCCTCCGGCAATAGCGATATCGGGGACTCTCAACCCTTTTTTTGTTAACTTATCAGCAAATTCGTAAGTAAGAGCTTCAAGGTAAAATGTCGGTATTCCCCATTCATTCATCATAGACCACGGACTCATTCCGGTACCCCCGGGAGCGCCGTCTATTGTAAGCAAGTCTAGTTCAGCTTCAGAACCCCAGCGTAGCGCCATTGCGAGTTCTACCATTGAGTACGCACCGGTCTTTAATGTGATCCTCTTAAACCCCAGTTTTCTCAGACGATCGATTTCCTTCATAAACGATTCTTTATCAATAAAACCTAACCTTGAATGTCTTTCAAATTCCGTAATTGCACCATCATCAAATGCTGCCTGGATTTCAGGAAGTTCCGGGTCAGGGGTGACAATATACCCTCTTTTTTTTAGTTCAATAGCTCTTTCCAGGGATTTAACCTTTATCTCTCCGCCGATACATTTTGCGCCTTGCCCCCATTTTAACTCAATAGTTTCAAGTTTATGTTTATTCAGGATATATTCCGCTACGCCGAACCTTGTATCTTCAACATTCATCTGCACAAGAATTTCGCCGTATCCTTCGTTATATCTTCTATACACACCTATTCTTCTGTCCATATCCGGACATTTTGTTATTTTCCCAAAACTATCAAGTTCTAGTTCCGGATCGATCCCGCAGACATTTTCCCCGCAGACAAGGGTAATACCGGATATCGCAGCACCTACAGCAAAATGTTCCCAGTTTTTGCGTGCTATTTCCGTTGAACCCAATGCTCCTGTAAAAACAGGGATACGCATCTTAACTTTCTTACCCCACCCGTATTCTGTCTCCGTATTTACATCATGGAACTTTGTGGTATCAGGGTTAGCGGCAACACCTTCCGGCAATCCTTTTGCTCCTCTTGCATAACCCTGAATATTAAGGTGTGAATAATCAACAGGATAATCTTTATCAGCGCCACTGGTTACCTCACCAAACGGTCCCGGATAAAGAACTTCTCTGCCTCTGAAAGATGAAAGCCAGACTTCACACCCGCCTTTGCAACCATCAAGGCAGGTATTACACAAACCTGACATCGGTACAATACTTTTTGAACGGTTAAATGTTTTTGTTGCTTCATTACCATTCGGTTTCCTTAGATTCATAACGCTCCCCCTTTTATTAGCTACATACTTATACAAGTAAAAACCCGGCTGTTTTGTTAACCCCTAAACTTATTTGTGATCGGCATTCTTCTCTCTTTCCCGAATGCTTTTGTGGTAACTTTAATACCAGGAGCCGCCTGTTTTCTCTTGTACTCACTTTTGTTAACCATACTAATTACACGGGCAACTACATCTGCGGGGTAACCCTTCAACAATATTTCTTCTAAACTTCTATTATGCTCAACATATCCTTCTAAAATATCATCAAGGACTTCATATGGAGGAAGCACATCACTATCTTTCTGGTTAAACCTTAATTCCGCAGTTGGTTCTTTAACAAAAACATTTTCAGGGATTACACTGCCGATAGTATTCCTGTATTCTGCCAGTTTATAAACAAGCGTCTTTGGGACATCCTTGATAACCGCAAGCCCACCTGCCATATCGCCGTATAGTGTTGCATAACCGGTACTTACTTCAGATTTATTGCCAGTGCTGAGAACCAGCCATCCAAATTTATTGGAAAACGCCATCAATACATTTGCCCTTATACGCGCCTGCAGATTTTCTTCCGCAACATTTCTTTTATTTCCTCCAAAATACGGTTCAAGCAGCATAAGGTACAGATGATAAATTGGTTCAATTGAAAAATTTAACAGTTTTATCCCAAGCTTCTCTGTGAGGCTGCAGACATCGGTCTTTGATTCAACCGATGAATATCTCGTTGGCATAAATATTCCCGTGACATTATCCTTACCTAACGCATCAACGGCTAAAGCAGCGACAATTGATGAATCAATACCTCCGCTTAAGCCCAGCACTGTTTTCTTAAAACCGTTTTTTGTAACATAATCTTTTAATCCAAGCACAAGCGCACTGTATACTTCTTCCAGTATTTCCAACTTCTTAGTTTTCCTCTCCGGAATAACTGGTTTATTAGTAACAACTTCTTTTTTAATCGGGATTACAGGTAATCCCGTATTCTTCGTAGTCACAAAAGGCATCTTCTCAATACCTGTTTCCAGGTCGGTTATCATAAGGTCTTCCTTAAACGCTTCTGCTTTACACATAATTTTTCCGTATGGGTTTATTACCATACTCTGTCCGTCGAATACAATTTCATCCTGGCCGCCAACAAGATTAACGTATGCGATATACACCCCATTCTTTTGTGCTTGGCTGCAGAGAATATCCTCCCTTGATTTTAGCTTGCCCATATTATAAGGAGAAGCGTTCAGGCTGAGAATACACCGTGCACCGTTCAATACCTGTGTTTTAGTCGGGCCGTCTTCATGCCAGATATCTTCGCAGATATTTACTCCAAATATATTCCCATGCATTTCAAACAACAACGGGTTGTTACCGGCTTGAAAATACCGTTTTTCATCAAATATACCGTAATTTGGAAGCAGCATCTTTTGATAAACACCTTTTATCTCATATTTATGTATGAGAGACACCGCGTTATATATTTTTTTACCCTGAGAATCAACAAACCCAACTAAAACCGCGCAGTCCCCGACATTATTTGTAATTTCTTTCAACTTAGCTATATTTTCTTTTATAAACCCAGGATTAAACAACAGGTCTTCAGGAGGATAGCCGGTAATAGCAAGTTCCGGGAAAATAAGAATGTCTATGTCCTTCTCTCGGGATAACTCTATGAATTCAAGTATTTTTTTAGTATTCCCTTCCAGGTCTCCAACAGTACAGTTAATTTGAGCACAACCTATCCGCACCATCTTTGCTCCCTCAACTTTCAAATTTCTTATAGATATGCTTCTTAATTGTTGATACCCGAACAAATGAAATACCTAATCTTGTCCCAATTTCCCTGAGGTTGTATCCGTCTGAAGCTAAACCTAAAACTTCTTGTTCCCTTTTTGTCAGGCTACCACCAACAACATTTTCAATCATTATTTTTCCAATAACAAATTCGTGGATTGACGGAAAATTATCATAGAATATATTCTCTGGAGAAAGGCGTTCATTACTGACTAACTCGTCTATGCTGACGACACCTGTTTTGTCACCTACAACCCGCAAATAGTTTTTTATATAAAACCAGCAACCTTGAAGTAAATAGCTTTCCGTTTTATCTTCAAATTCACCTTTTTGCCAGATCCTCCATAGATGAAGGCGCATTTCCTGTAATAAATCCTCTTCATCGACAGATATTAAACTGGTATTAACTTTTTTGGCAATCCCTACTAATTTAGGATATACCCTTCCTATAAAAAATTCGAACTCCATCCCCCATCACCTCCTATCATAATTACATCGTTGTGACGGAGAACATCAATGTCCTCAAATGATAAGCCCTCTATACCCCAACCTCAAAGTTGGAACACAGAGGACGTCAAAGTCCGGTTTATATATTTACCTTAACTTACATTTGTCAAAGTTAAGGAGTATAAACCTTATATATTCCTTTTTATTTCATTACTCAATATAATTGCCTCAGCAACATCCTTCATTGTTTTTCGGGAATCCATACTCTTTTTATGGATTGTCTTATGTGCTTCATTTTCATCCATATTAAGTTCTTTCATCAATATTCCTTTAGCGCGTTCAACCAATTTACGTGTTTCTAAAGCTTCCCGGGCAGCAATATTTTCTTCCATTAATTTAGTATTTTCAATAGCCACTGCCGCCTGGTTAGCCACTGACTGGAGAATCTTGATTTCTTCTATGGTGAATACATGTTCATAGCTGGTATAGGTATTTATAACACCGATTTTTCTGTTCTTTATCATCATAGGCACAGCAAGCATTGACCGCAAGCCTTCTTTTTTTGCTATCTCAGGATACATATAATCTTTCTCTTTTGTTACATCCAGAACAGCAATTGGTGTTTCCTCCTGTACAGCTTTTCCGGAAATACTTTCCCCTACCTTAAGATTGGATTTAGTGCAATATTCTTCGCTGAGGCTTTGTGTAGCTTCAATTGCCAATTCCTGCCTCTTTTCATCAAGAAGCATAATTGAACATATCTTAGAACCCATCATTTCTGCTGTGACGGTAACAATTAATTTCAGGATTTCGCTTAGGTACCGTCCGGAAACAACTGTTTTGCTTATTTGAGAAAGCATTTCTATTTCTTTTGTATTCTTGTTTCTAAGAACTTCTATCTCATGTTCCTTTTCTTTCAGGAGCAGTTGTATTTCTTCAATTTCTGTACTATTTTGTTTCTTTTTAGTCATAGCTCTACCTTCTATAATATTAATATGCGTAAATATTCCCGTACGGCCGTAATATTTTGGGATACAACTTAATAAACTTATCTTTCATAATATCTTCCGGTTGATAGTTACCAAAATATGCGCAGTATTTACTAACATATTTGTTAATCACGCGATATTCGTCTTCCGTAGGCTCAGTTACCCCTACTTCTTTCCCTATTTGTTCACTCTCCATATTTCCGCGGATAAATATTTTCCCGCCATGCATACCGGTCCCGACAAACGAACTATGCCGATGGTCTTCCGGCATCTCAAGCGCTAGTAAAACAACTATTCCTCCTGCCATGTACTCACCAAAAAAGTCCTGCATCGCACCGCCGATAACTACTGCCGGTACTTTATCACGGAATTGTTTCATATGAATTGCCACGCGATACCCGACGTTGCCCTTGACATAAATTTCACCTCCGCGCATACCATAACCAAGGATATCACCGGTATTGCCGTGTACCACAATCTCTCCGGCGTTCATGGTATTACCTACAGCATCCTGTGTGTTGCCGAACACTTCAATTTTTGGGCCATTGAGGAACACCCCGAGGTCATTCCCCGGAGTGCCAAAAACTTTTATGTGAAGGTTCGCTACATCGTAAGGATAAAGGTTGGTTCCTATATACCGCTGACCATGAACATTATATATTTCAATATTCTTCGCGCCATTGGCAACTGCTTTCCGAAGTTCCTGGTTCAATACAGTATAGTGTTTCCCCTTAGCATCAAGTTTTACACATTCAACACCTGTATTTATTTGCCTATCAATTGTTAAGGTATTCATATTTAATTTCCAGCTCCTTCCACTTCGAGTATATCGAGCTCCCATTTATGTAGGTCCACCCCGCGTAGGTGCAGGCGATTACCCCGCAAACTTTCAATAGAATTTATACCCATACCTCCCAGCATTTCTTTAATCTCATGCTCCCATGCGCGGAGAAGGTTAACTAGCCTGCGTGACGCGATATCCGGGTTTAACCGTTTTGTGAGATACGGATCTTGTGTGCAGATACCCCAGTTGCAGGTACCGGTATAACATTTTTGGCATAATGCGCATCCCATTGCGATCAGCGCTGCTGTGCCTATATACACAGCATCCGCGCCTAATGCAATTGCTTTAACTACATCGCTGCTGCTCCGTATCCCCCCTGCGATAATGATTGACGCGTGATTACGTATACCTTCTTTCCTCAACCGTGTATCCACCGCCGCTAATGCGAGCTCAACCGGAATCCCGACGTTATCACGGATAACTTTCGGTGCGGCGCCTGTAGAACCGCGGATACCGTCAATTACCACAACATCAGCACCGGCACGTACAATCCCGCTGGCAATCGCAGCAGCGTTGTGCACGGCTGCGATTTTTACAGAAATTGGTTTTGTATAATTCGTCGCTTCTTTTAACGCGCAGATAAGCATTGAAAGGTCTTCAATCGAATAAATATCATGCTGCGGCGCAGGTGAAATCGCATCCGATCCCTGTGGAATCATCCGTGTTTCTGCAACTTTTTGTGTTACTTTTTCCCCGGGTAAATGCCCGCCGATCCCGGGTTTTGCTCCCTGCCCGATTTTTATTTCTACCATTATTCCGGTATTAAGATATTCTACGTCAAGCCCGAACCGTCCTGATGCGCATTGGACAACCGCATTTTTTCCGTATTTCCGTAATTCAGTAGGTAACCCGCCTTCACCGGTATTAAACGTCGTTCCAAACTCCGTTGCTGCACGGGCTAAGGATTCCATAGTGTTAAGGCTTACCGCACCGTAGGACATTGCGGAAAACATTACAGGCATTTCTATTCTAAAATTTGGTGCAAGTTGAGTTATTACTTCCCGATCCTTTATTTCCAGTTGATCCGGCTTCCTCCCGATATAAGTACGTAACTCCATTGGTTCGCGTAAAGGGTCTATGGACGGGTTGGTAACCTGGCTGGCGTTCAGTAACAGTTTATCCCAGTAAACCGGATGCGGCTTATCGCTTCCCATTCCAGTAAGAATCATTCCGCCTGTTTCCGCCTGTTTGATAATATCGGTGATCCGTTCTTTAGACCAGTTATAATTTGTGCGATAACCTAAATCCCGCGGTTTTATCTCCAATGCATTTGTCGGGCAATACGTAACGCATCTTTGACACCCAGCACATTTTGTTTCGTCAGTAAGCACGACATCATGTTCTTTGTCGTACTGATGGCACTCAAACCCGCACTGGCGGACACAAACCTCGCATTTAATACATTTATTTTCGTCACGTTTTACCGTGAAATCTGAGATTATATTACTCTTCATAAATCTAATCACCTCGCTTATACAAAATTACTTATCCAACCTGCTGATTATAGGGCTTCCCCCTACGGGAATCCATACTTTATCAAGTTCCTGTTCAATTAACCGTATCGACGCTTCTTCCGATGATATGTAGACCATATCCCCGTGTGTAGCGGCATACATCGGGCGTAACCGTATACGGTCATTCGTTGCAATCATCTCACCCTGATGCGCTACAATAATTGCAAACGGACCGTTAAGTAACAAACTACCATAGGTTTGACGTAAAGCCGTCCAGTACTTTTTTTCCTTTTCCTCCAAACGTTCAATATGTTCCCATACCGGCGGAGAAAATACGTCCATCACAGTTTCTACGGGTAAACCATGTTTTCTGGCAAGAAGGTCAGTCGCATATGCGATAACTTCTGTATCAGTAAACATTGTGCAGTGATAACCGTACATCTCAAGATACCTGCGGTTAATACCGTAAGAAGATATTTCACCGTTATGCACAACTGTCCAGTCCAGTACGTTAAAAGGATGCGCCCCGCCCCACCACGCCTGTGTGTTGGTTGGAAACCTTGCATGCGCAGTCCATAAGTACCCGCTGTATTCTTTTAACAAAAAAAACTCTGCAAGTTGTTCCGGATATCCTACACCTTTGAATACACCCATATTTTTTCCGCTGGAGACCACAAACGTATCTGCGATCTCAAGGTTGATAGCCATAACTTTTTCAATTACATAATCATCATCGGACTGGTGAGGCGGCTTCTTCGTCCCGGGTTTTACAAAGTACCTCCGGAAAAGAGGTTCTTTAACAATCCCCGGTGTTTTTTGGACTGGAATTTCTTCTGCTTTCACAACGTCAAAGGTTGAGTTTATAAACTGTTCCGCAACTTCACGCCCGGGGAATGTATTCCTTATATTTTCGTACATCACATGCAGCGCGTAACAGTCAGCTTGTTCAGGATATAACCCATATACCGCGAACCCGCCCCCGAGGCCATTACCTCTGTCGTGCATATTGGCGATTGCAGCTATCACACCGGTACCGGAAAACATTTTACCTTTCCGGTTCATCGCGCCGAACAGGCCGCAGGCGTTCACTACTTTACCTTCATTATATGGATTTGTTAATAATTGCAACTGTTCTTGTTTCATTGTTTATTCACCTTCGCTTTCCTCACCTCTTCCGGTAAATATGCTAGCCCGAAATCCGAAAGTACGAGTTTATCCTTTACCGCAGAAAGGTCCATTTTGTCACGCATAAGTCCGAGGATCACGCCGGATGGCTCGATTTCGTTTATTATAATCATACCGGTAACAATCCCGTTTTTTAGGATAAACTTTTTGTATACCTGTTTTTCCGGAACATGATGGGTAATGACTTCATACTCCTGCGGATTGTTTTCCGGTACCCTTATCATCCCTGCAGATACTGTTGCAAGGCCAAAAAAGTCTGCGGCGTTCATACCTGTCGCCCAGGTATACTCTTTATCCCCGCCGGACATATTGATACCGGCAACCTTCCCGCCGTAATACGCATTCGGCCAGATAAGTACCGGGCGGTAACCGTCAATAACAAAGTCATACACTTCTGCTACATCACCTGCAGCATACACATTCTCCACCGAGGTTTTTAAATGTTTATCCACAACAACGCCGCGGTTAGTTTTCAACTCTTTACTCTTTTCAAAGAGTTCCAACCTCGGACGTACGCCTATTGCCAGGATTACAAAATCAGCAGAAAGATTTGTTCCGTCATCAAGTGCAACACCTATAACTTTATTCTTACCTTTAATCTCTTTTATCGTGCGGCCTAGATAGAGATTACATCCTTTATCCACAAAAACTTTTTCTACCATCCTTGCTGACGTTTCGTCCAAAACCGGTGCTAAACAATGTTTTGCAAGTTCTACGATAGTTACCTTCACCCCGGCCTCAATCAATCCTTCTGCAGCTTTCAGGCCGATAAGCCCGCCGCCAAGTATCACAACTCTCCTGTTTTTTCTGCTGGTAATGCCTTTTCTCAACTTTTGCGCATCAGCATATGTTGTAAACGTCATCACCCCGGCTTTATTTGAACCTTTAATCTCGGGAACTATAGGCTTTCCCCCGACAGCGATCAAAAGTTTTTCGTACCCAACACTTTCCTTGTTTGACAATTTTAGTGTACGTGCGGATAAATCTGCGGTAATAACTTTTATTCCAAGCAGGCAATCAACTTTTTTCCCGTGATAAAACGCTTCCCCGCGGAAGCCCATACGTTTTTCTACCGCTTCATCATTAAGGTAGTAGGAAATTAACGGCCGTGAGTACGCCCAACGCGGTTCTTCTGAAATTGAAAGAATACTGCCGTCACGGTCATTTACGCGGATACCTTCAATCGCACCAACTGCCGCAGCGGAGTTACCAATAATTACATACTTATACTTTTCCATAATTAAACAACCCTTTATTATTCTTCTACTATAACCATCGCTTCATTCGGACATTTTTCTACGCAGACCGGTGTCTCGCGGCCTGGACAAAAATCGCATTTTGACGCGATACGTTTAGTACGTTCATCCCGCTGTATTGCTCCGCGGGTACACGCTAAAATACAGGTCCAACACCCGATACATTTATCGGGATCATGCCGGATCGTTCCATCTTTCTCATCGATATACAACGCGCCGGTGATACACGAATACTGGCAGTCAGGCTCATCGCAATGACGGCACTGAACCGCAAACGTCAACGGTTTCTGTACCTGTACTTTAAGCTTTGGCAACGGCCGTTCGTGTTTTTGACGTTTATACGCCTTAAGAATATCTTTTACCGGCGAATGTTCTACGGTACACCACACTTCGCATAGTTTACAACCGATACATACCTCTTCTTTCACTACTATGCGTTTCCGTTTTTTTTGTTGCTCTGTTTTCTCATTTAATTTCATTATATTATTCTCCCAAACGAACCTACAGTATTGGCAAGTACTTCTCAAGTTCGTAATTTGTAACGAACTTACGGTAATTGTCCCACTCAACCTTTTTGTTTTCCACGAATTCAGTGAACACGTGATCACCCAACGTTTCTTTCACCAACTGGCTTTTTTCAGTTAACTGCAGTGCTTCGTATAAACTCCCGGGCAACATCCCGATCTTCCGGCGTTTACGTTCCGCTTCGGGCATATGATACACATTTTCTTCTACAGGTTCAGGAACAACAAGTTTTTCCTCCATTCCCTTAAGCCCCGCGCGTAATAACACGGCAAACGTGAGGTATGGATTGCATGAAGGATCAGGTGAACGTAACTCAATACGTGTCGCATGCTCTTTTCCGGGTTTATACATTGGCACGCGGATAAGGTCGGACCGGTTCCGTTGCGCCCATGAAAGATATACTGGCGCTTCGTATCCCGTTACTAATCGTTTATACGAGTTTACCCATTGGTTAAGAATCGTTGTTGATTCTGGTACGTATTTAAGCAACCCAGCAACAAACTGCTGTGCATCTTTTGACAAGAAATACTGTCCTTTAGGATCAAAAAACGCGTTTTTACTACCCTTGAAGCACGACATATGCGTGTGCATCCCGGACCCGTTCTGTCCAATCAAAGGTTTGGGCATAAATGTTGCGTAAACATCATGTTGATACGCTATTTCCTTTACTACCAGCCGGTAGGTCATAACATTATCTGCCATCCGCAGCGCATCGGTATACCTAAGGTCAATTTCGTGCTGGCTCGGTGCGACTTCGTGATGGCAATACTCAACCTTAATCCCCATTTGTTCAAGCGCAAGAACTGTATCACGGCGTAAATCTATCGCCTCATCCCGCGGGGTAAGGTCAAAATATCCGCCTTTATCCAGAAGTTCGGTTCCGCTTGAATTTTTGAAATAAAAATATTCAAGTTCCGGCCCGACATAGAAATGGTCATACCCAAACTTTTCTTTTGCATACTCGAGGTTGCGTTTAAGTATGTACCGCGGATCGCCTTCAAACGGTGTACGGTCAGGGTTATAGATATCCGCGAACATACGCACCACGCCGTTCTCCGTCGGCCGCCAAGGTATTGTCGATAACGTATCCGGGTCAGGGATCGCAATCATATCACTTTCGTCGATACGGGTAAACCCTTGAATAGACGACCCGTCAAACCCCATACCTTCGGTAAACGCTTTCTCAAGTTCCTCTTTTGTTATAGAAAAACTCTTCAGGAACCCGAGAATATCGGTAAACCAAAGTTTTATAAACTTAATATCGTTGTCATAACACGCTTTTACAACGGCTTCAGCCTTTTTCCCATTGATCTCTTTTTTTATTTTCTTCATTTTGTGCCACACAACCTTTCTTTTACTGCTACTTTCCACAAATACCAATAAACGAAACATTAATACGTTATCATCATGATTTTGTTTGCGGCACCGCAAGAATTCTGTCATTATGGGAGATACAACAATGTGTCTATACTGTCTTACCTGACATGGTAAGTTTTTGTTTAAACAATACAATACTTCTAATTATTTAGATGATACAACCCGCTAAAAGATTTGTCAATAAAAAAATATTTATTTTTTTTGTCTATACTTTACCGTTTCATCGGGCACTGCCCGGTCATCGCGCAGGAAGGGATATCACCCCCGCCGGTACCGCAACACCCGCCGGAATGTACGTGCCCGCTGCTCCCCGAACTTTTTACGGATGATACGGACATAAGTTTATTAAGTTTCGTACTTTTACACTTTTTACATTCAAGCGTATCAGTTGCATCGCCCATACCAACAAGATATTCTGCTTCACACCCGCAGTCCGCGCATTTGTACTCATAAATCGGCATATTACGTAATTCTCCTTTTAACCCTATACTTTCATAATTAGATGATAACAAACTCCACACGATTCGTATATAAAAAAACAATATTACTTCAATCGTTTACCCCTGCGGAACAATGCGGATTTTGTATCCACAGGCTTAACCCTGGGTTTGATCTTATCATACGCAGAAATTGCACGGGTGCCAAACATTTTTTTTAGGTTTAATAAAACCTTTTTAGGTAACGGCATTGCTCCGCTGGGGCGCAACGGCGTATTAACCTGTACTTCATCCGCGTGAAACGTTTTTACGAGGTTTACCATTATTTTTGCTTCCCCAACATTTTCGGGGACAAACATAAGCTGTACCGCGAGTTTACCGCGGTATATTTTCCTGAATATTTGTATACCACGGATAATACCGGTGAACGTAACACCTTTTGCCGGGTGGTTAATGTGTTTAAATACAGTCTCCGTTCCCGCGTCAAACTTAAGCACCACAACGTCTGCCGGGAGTAACGCTTTCCGCACATCCGCGCGCATAATGGTTGTTGAGTTAGTCAATACCGCAACTTGTTTATCAGTATTATGTTTTAACCATTTAATTAGAGGCCCGATATTCTTCGCGAGGGTAGGTTCGCCGGTACCCGAGAATGTATAGTACTCAAAATCTTTCGCAGGGAAACTTTTGAGTTCCGCAATCACCGCTGTAGTCGGGACAAATACTTGACGGGTAAGCGTTACATTCTCGTTTCTCCCTAACTGACAGTAGGTACAGTCAAAACTGCACTGTTTTGTTTTCCGTGAGATAAGATCAATCCCTACCGACCTTCCCAGCCGCCACGAGGAGACCGGACCGTATAAATATTTGAACTGTTGTTTGTTTTTCATCATAAATACATTTTATCAAATAGAAGATAGTATTTGTACATTTGTTATCCGGCATAAAAAATGCGCCGGGTGTAACAGAACAAAAAGGTTATTTCACGCAACGGAAGCCTATCGTTGTTTCTCTAATTTTATAATCCGCACAACTCCGAACATCTGCCTTGCATGCAGCAGAAGTTGACGCATACGAACCGCCGCGGAGAATTTTATTGGTACCGGACGCAGGACCTGTGGGATTGATATACACCCAGGGATATGATGCCCCAAACCAATCACTGCACCATTCTGAAACATTTCCCGCTAAGTCATAACATCCGTACAAACTTTGCCCTGACTCGTAAATTCCCACCGGCGCAGTTTTACTATATCCGTCCTGCTTCCCACTATTGTCGTACCAATTGCAGTAATTAACATACCACGTATCACCCCAAGGATAGGCGCGTAAATCCGTTCCACGTGCGGCTTTCTCCCATTCTGCTTCTGTTGGCAACCGTTTCCCCGCCCATCTTGCATACGCATCGGCTTCATACCAACTCACGCCTACCACCGGCAACCTCGGTCCATTCACTGCGGTATAACCATAGGTTGTATCCGTCCAATAACTTGGTTGTGTTAGGTTATTCTTCCATGCCCATCCGTCAGTTGACCAGTATGTTGAATTACTATACCCACCGGTATCTATGAATTGCTTATATTGCTCATTTGTTACTTCGTATTTATCTATGAAAAACGAGGAAAGATATACTGGTTGAATTGAATAAATACTGTTCGGGTCAGCGTTAAGCAACCTCACAGCGTCTGCCAGGACGTATCCATTTGCATTATTAGTCTGAACGATTGTCGTTGTCCCTTTGTTGAACTGATATGTGCCAAATTTCATCCAAGAACCATTATTTGCCTGTTGATTAGCAAGGTAAGTAAACGTCCCCGATGCATGGGTAATAATATACGGCGCATTAGACGCACGGTTTGTCCCGGCAGCCCACCAACCATAAACATTATAATTACCGGTAACCGGGACAACGATGTTCCAAACAACATTCAGTGTCCCACCAGAAATGCCAGAAGCTCGGTGATACCCCCTACCATAATAACTTCCTGATGGATAGAAAGTGCGTTCATCCTCAAATCCATTATTTACACATGCCGCGTCAATGCTATCAACTATTATCTCGCCAATGTTTATTCTGACGTTAAAATTTCCCGCAGGTACCATCACCATTCCGTCCGGTATAGTCGCGGGTGTCACACTTTCTTCGGAGGTAGGTATAGAATCATGATCTCCGTTGTACGAACGCACACGGTAATAGTATTGAGTACCTTCCGTCAATCCAGTGTCGTCGTATTTAGCAACATTCGCCCCGACGGTTCCTACCTGAGCATAAGTACCGTTAACACCTTCCTTACGTTCAATGATAAATCCGTATTCGTTATTGGAATTATCTTTCCACATTAACCGTATTTGAGACGCCGACAACACTATTACCTGAAGATTTGTGGGTGACGATAATGTACGATAAAACTGTTGTTGGTCGGATAAGGTATTTACATTTTCCCGAGCAGCCGACGGCAAGCCGATATGTAATCCCGAGGGATAGACATATGAGAATACTGTTGATACTATTAAAACAGAAAAAATACTATTTCTAAATATTTGATTCAACCTTTTCATATTAATAATACCACCCTAACCCAAGGTTTATTATCCACTCAGTGTTGTACGCAATATTTTGTGGATGAACACTATCCCGCACATTGATATAACTCGGCCCGATGTCGAATATCAAGGTAAGGTTTCTATTAAGAAAATATTCGAATCCCGCAAAACAGGAGACTGCTGTACCATCACCGGAAGTGTTTTCAGTATTGAATAACAACCCGTCCGCACCGAGGCCGGAATATAATACAAGGTTCATCCCCGGGGTGAAGTTATAATACACGCGCCCGCCGAGAGAGAATATGTTGGACTCAAACGCACTGCGCAGTTCCCCTGCCCAATGCGATGCCATACCATATTTTACCGAGCAGTACGGATAACCAATACCAATACCCACCCGGCCTTTAACATTTTCCGCAAAGGAGGGTGAGCCAAAAAAGAGCGTTATTACAAATACGTTTGTAATAAACTTTATTAAGTTATGAATTTGTCTTTCAAAATACATTTACGTTTAGCCAATAAAAACTATTTTTGTTTTAGTTTAAGAATTGCCTCTGCAACTTTAGCGCGGACGGAGTACAACACCGCAGAGTCAAACGTATACTTTATTGTTGACTCCACAAGTTCATCCGGTACAGCGAGTAAAGCTTCAACTTCCGCCTGTTCTTCTGTTGATAGCTTCACTTTGTTTTTGTCATACAACTTACGGAGTAAGTACCAGTACTCGTAATCCTCAAGCCCGTCTTTAATATTCTCAAACCTAATAGTTGTCATCGGCCCGTTGGGGCCAGCATAAATAATACTTCCGTCACCGTTTGTAGTATTCCACGACCTCGGGTCCCAGTCAGTATACGGCCCGAAGGCAATCGGTTTCTTATTAGCTGCCCATTTTATGGTGGAATAATAAAGATAACCATCAGCTTTATACTTTACTGTCTTAACGCCGAGCAATAACCGCGCTTCAATCGCAGTGTTTTCAATTAACCAGTTGGCATACGGATACCTCGGGGTGATACAGTTATAC
The DNA here is from genome assembly GCA_041658405.1 of Elusimicrobiota bacterium. Taxonomy (NCBI): domain Bacteria; kingdom Pseudomonadati; phylum Elusimicrobiota; species Elusimicrobiota bacterium. Next base: position 32,270 of record JBBAAG010000001.1, on the reverse strand, counting down.
CACCACACCTGTTTACCCTTAGGCCTTATTTTTTCCGCTACTGCCATATCATACCTCGGGGTAAGCGGGCACCAGATGTCGATACAACTGCCAAGCTCAGTTTCCGTACCAAAACTATTATCCCTTGCGGTAGTCATTGTCTGTATCTCCGGAGCGATAGATTTTATATAACCAAACGCATCAGCGATTGCGGGAAACGCTTCATACTCATACTCATCAAATCCGTAGATATACGCTTTATCCAACAACTTATTTTCCCGTAGGAATGGCATATAACTGTCAATCATAACCTTATACCGTTCCTTTTGTTCGGGTGATAATTTTAATTCCGGATTCTCCACTAACTGCTGTTTTGTAAACGGTGCCATATGGAAGAGGTTAAACTTATTCAACCCATACTTAACGTCATGCAGAATAGTTTCCCTCGGGGGTAATCCTCTGCGGTATAACTGGTCAGGGTTAACTCTGTGGCTAAGCATAAACTCGCGGTACTTATACTCAAGTTCGCGGTTAAACTGTGTACCGTATAGATTGCGTAAAACGTTCTCACTGAACGTAAACGCTGTGGGTAACGTCGCGTATTGCGGTAACGCAAAATCCCAGACAGTAACCACAAAAGGTAACTCAATCTTCGGGCATCCATCTGCTGTAACTGTCACCACCCCGCGGTGTTCCCCTACCGGTGTGGAGGTAGAAGTTTTTACTTCCACCCAAAATGCCAGTGTCTCACCTGGCTGCGCATCCGCGCTGGTTTGGAAGTCAATTATAGGATCAGGCCACCAGCCGATGTAGTCGACGCGGTATATCTCAGGATCCTGTGTCTTAACGTACCCCATCAACGCAACGGATACACTTTCTCCCGGCAAGGTTGGGAGTGACGGTTTTACGGTAACATTCCTCAACGGTTTCTCAAACGTCATGACTGCCACCTGCACAGCTTCAGTTTCATTTTTTGCAAGGCTTAACTCCACAATATTTTTGTATTTCAACGGTGATGGTTTATCAACGATAAAGATTTTGTCCATACTCGACGCAGTAGCCAGGCCAAACACTGCGTCAGGATGAGCTTTTAAAGTATCAATACTGACCATAATTTGTTGTTCCAGCAAATTTATGCGGTTAATGAAGGCTAACAGTTTCTTACTTTTATCAACCCCCGGCTCCTGGCTTTGCGCTAAAACTTTCTCCGCGGATTGCAGTTCAGCCTTTATCCCGGAAATCAGTGAAGCAACAGGTTTGTACATATCTGCAGTATCGCTATAAACAGATTCTATTTTCTTAGCTTTCTCAACTGCGAAACTGTATTTACTAAGCAGTTGAGTAATCCCGTATTTTGTGCGGTAAACCGTATCCCCGTCCGAGGTTTGAAGTTCAAGATAAATATCAGTAACCGCAAAATCATCAATTTTGTATCCCACCACGGCTGAGTCTTGTTTATCCACACACTTCTTTGTTGAGACAAGTTTATTATCGTTATTATACTGTGTTACCAGGCAACACATCCCGGGGTTAAGCTGAGCAGTAAGAGTATTATTCCCGTAGAAAGGATCGTTAATTTTTGTTACGCCATACCCCTGCGGGAATTCATCTAATGCAGCAAACCGTGCGAGCCCGAACATTGCCTGGTTATGAAAAGTCGGCCCAGTACGTGCCCATGTACTGGTTTCCTGCTGAGGACGTTCATTCCGGCAAAAGTTTAGTTTCCACTGCGTACCAGGTTTTGGTGCGGATGACGCGCCTATTGTTTCATACGGTATGGACATCTCAACAGTCCATGAGGACGGATTGATTTTTGTGGAGATAACCGCGGTTGAGTTCCACTTATACCCGGTCTCACCTCCACCGCTGCGTGTATCATAAACCGTGCCTATGGGATTGACTATTATATGTATATACTCCGCCGGTTTTGTTGTGGTGGAGATAAAGATTTCAATAGAATCATCACGCCAGACTTTTGAATCCCTGCGGGTACTGCCCTTAACGATTTCCCCGGGTAAGTCTTCGTAGCACGTATAGAATACATGAAGAGCAGTATCTGAATACATTATATTTACTATAGTTTGCTGTGTTACCCAATCATTTATCGTTGGAAATACAAACCCCGTGATTTTTGCGGCTACCCGCCATTCCACGGGATCAAATATCCCGTCGATAATCGGTGCTGCTGCGGCCTTCGGGATTGTGATAACGTTTTCACCCCCCGCAGGTATTCCTGCGTATATGGGTATCACAAAAAATGATAATAACAACACCGTGAACATAATAAACACCGCGCATTTTGTTTTCATACAATAACTCCGTAATCTATATAAATGAATGTAAGAACATTATATATATTTATCCGCGATGTTACTACTAGAGTCAAAACGGTACAGGCAGGACTCACATCCCCAGCAATAACAGTATTAATCCGATAGTAAGCCCGATGACGACATTAAACCCCTTAACCATTGCAGCATCGCGTACCGAATGCGAAAGTAACGGCAGCATACCATGCCCGTCCTGCACAATTGAACTTGCAAGCAGGACAGAGAACGGTATCACACCTTTTGCGTAGAGAGTTACAAACAGAATATGCGGCCCGGATTCCGGGATTATGCCGATCAGGACAGCGGCTAGGAGAATGAACACCATATTATTCTTTGTGATATCAGTGAAGTCAAAATACAGCATTGCAAACTCTACCACCACCAACGCGCCGAAGGTCCATACGAATATGCGCCATAAATGGCGTTTAACCAAATGTTTTCCTATATGCTCCGTAAGATAATGCACCGGCATAGTTAATGAAACATACAACGCAAATAAGATTAGTACAAGCAGCGCAGCTTGTTCCCAATCAATCACATACGCAATGAAAAGTTCACGGCTGATATTGTAGAGCATAAAACTCAATACCAGCAGTATGGTTATACGGATAAGCGACGGATGCCGGAGTTCCGCCACGATCTCTGAAGGAGTTAACGGCATAGCAGCGTCTTCATGCACATGTTCCGCGAGTTCACATGTATCACAGGGCCTGATTTTAAATAAAGGCACAAGTTTATCGATTATAAACGAAAATATTATCCCTAACACAAAAAGTATTGCGAACAATAATACTGCCTTACCGGGAAACATCGCAAGCATTATAAACGCTTCATCCCCTGATGCAGCGAGCATACTTCCTGTTAACGCTCCAAAAGTTATTATCCCGCGGATGTATAACGATACATTGATAAACGATCCTACACAACCCGGAATTACAGCGAGTGATGACGTTACGAAGTATTGCATCCACGGATTTTTTTTGACAAACTCACTGATTTTCCCGCGGGTCATTACGCTGAGGTAGTCTACTAACAACATTGTAACAAATACAATTGCCGTTAATTTCAGCGCATCAATCAACACTTTCTGCAGAATCTGCATCGGTATCTCCTTTGTAATTGAAGGCAATATTATATAATAGAAGGTATTTACACCAACATATTAAATCATTGAATTCCGAAATCCCTGGCATAAACCATATGTGTTTCAACGGTGTTTAAATTGTCTTCATCCAGGTTAAACACGCGTGCTCCTCTTAATCTATTGGGTTGAACACCGCTTGCTCCATATATACCGAAACCTGTATTAGCAGAATATCCAAGCATAATACCACAGAAATTACCTACGTAGTTATTAGAATGATCATGCCCAACAAAGACACCTTTAACATCTCCACGTTCCCATAAAGTTGAAAACAAACCGCTATTTATGGCACCTGGACATTCGGGCTCATTTCTTTCACCAGTAACGTTATATCGTTCCTTCGAATTCCACATTTGGGCAAACTCAATTAATGGTATATGGAAAAACATCAGTGCCGGGATTTTTTTCTTATTCTCTTCTTCCAGTTTCATTGAAGTATTATAATACCAATTTATTTGGCTGGGCCTGATCCAATCGTATCCGGACAGCCCTGATGGCTTGCCATTAATGGTTTTTGGAGGACTCATGCCCGAATCCAGTGCCCAGATATTAAATATTGGTTTTTCTCCTTTGGAATCGTAAATAAGTACATTAATGTTTCCAGTTCCATTTACGCCTTCCGGGCTTTGCTTGTTTATGTTATAGTCATAAGACATATATATATCCAGCATCGTATTTGCATTTAAACCTGTCTGCAGGTTACTTTCCCTGTCATGGTTACCAAACGTAATTAACCATGGAATATGCCTGTTATTAACAGGATGAGCAACATTGTCTATCGCTTTCTTCGCTGCTTCAACATTCTTGATTCTGCCTGAAATATTGTCACCAGTGAATATCACTAAATCAGGTTGTTCTTGATTCAGTACCGAGTCCATAAGCTTCACAGTCCTGGGGTCAATATTGTCATCATCTTGTGTATCAGTGAATTGGACAATTTTAAATGTCTTTTCCGGCTTAAACCTGAGTTTAATATCGGGCTCTGATGCTACAGTATATGAACCGATTATACATATAAACATAGCAATTACTGTTGCAGTGATCATTAACAGTTTTGATCTTGAAAATAACATCACAACCAAACCTCCTTGTTTAAAACATTTTGTTTCTATCATTGACAACAAGCAATATTATACCACAATCCTGTTTACTGATATATTTGTATAATTAGTTACGATAGAAATAATATTAACGAGGTACTTAGATGAAAAAATTATTGTCCTGTTTTTTAACACTTTTTGTAGCAGCACTGTTTTTACCGTCCTGCGCGAAGAAAGACACTAACGTGCTGCGGGTAATGTACTACAGCTGCGCGGAGCTCAACCCGTTGTGGCAGCAAACCGTTGCGGAGTTCCAAAAAAAGCATCCCGGAATTAAAGTGCGGATGGAACTCATCGTAAACCAGGTACAGTTGCAAACACAGATGGCGGCGAACGCCGCGCCAGACGTTATCTACATCGCGTCGAAGTCGTTAGCCGATTTTGGCAAACGCGGCGCGCTGCTCGACCTCCGGGAATATATTTACCGCGATAAGTACGATATTGACGATATTGTAAAACCCGCGTTTGACGAAAGTGCTGTGCCGACAGGTGAAATATATGGTATCCCGGTTACCGGCGGGCCCGAAGTGTTGTACTACAACAAAACGTTGTTTGACACCGCGAAAGTTGCGTACCCCACGCCGAGCTGGACATGGAAAGAATATGCGGACGCTGCGAAAAAACTTACTGTCGACACAAACAAAGACGGTACTGACGACCAAAAAGGTACGCTCGCGCCGATAACCTACTGGGCGGGCGCGCTGCCCTGGATTTGGCCGGCAGGCGGGGATATGTTTAACAAAGACTTAACCCGGTGCGTGGTAAACTCGAAACAAGCGCAGTACGCGATGCAGTACTGGGTGGACCTGATCAACGCGAAATCTACGACAACCGGTACCGCGATGTCCGAGATGGGCAATAGTACGGAACTGTTTATGACCAACCGCGTGGCAATGATGGTCTACGTCCCGTGGGCGACGATCAGCGAGTTCTGCAAAAACCAGCAGCTCAACTGGGACGTGACGTTACCGCCGAAAGGGCCGGACGGTACCCGCGTACCGCGTTATACCGGAGAATCGTTTTGTATATGGTCCGGCAGCAAGTATAAACCCGAATCATGGGAACTCGTTAAAATGTTGACTAGCAAAGACACTGCAAAGTTTATTGCAAAAGCTAAATGGGTACCCGTGCGGTGGTCCGTACTGGCCTCCCCGGACTTCATCCGTCCTGACACGCCGTATAAAGAAGAAGTGTTTGTCGAGTCGTTGAAATACGCGCGGGGGCTGCCTAGCGTGCCAAAACTCGGCGGGCAAGGCGGCGGGCTGGCAGAAATATGGTCAAAAAACATGGATCTCAGCTGGAGAGGCGACCTCACAGTCCCCCAAGCGTTGAAAAACATCGAGGACGGCGTGAACAAGTTGTTGAGCGAGTGAAACTTTTGAAGTAGCGTCCCCTAAACTAAACTTTTGCCTGGTTCACCGGATGAGTATTCGCATCGAACCGCCACAATATTAACGCAGTAACCGCCAGCACAATAATCCCTGCAACACCGGTAAACCCTATCGTCAAATCATTACCCCCGCTGATGGTAACCACCCCGAGCCCAGCAACTGCGTTAAAGGTTCCATGAAAAATCGCAGCGGTATAAACATTCCCAGCCTTCGCACGGAAGTAACTTATCACCATCCCAGCGAATACGCACATAAGAATCATCATCCCAACACCCGCAACGGGATGTTCAGGATAATTGTAACGCATAAGAATCAACGGCGTATGCCATACACCCCAGATTATCCCGATGATTAGTGAAGACAGCCAAAACCCCGCGGGTGCTAACTCTTTCTGCAACAACCCTCGCCATCCGAACTCTTCACCAAACGCAGCTACTGCGTTAATTGTTGGCCCAACAACCAGTGCCTGTAAAAAAATGATAAGTACTATCGGTACCGGCAAAGAATTAATCTGCTGGATAAACTTTTCAATCTGTTCCTCATTCCCCGCAGCGTTTGAGATCATGCGTTCGATATACGCTTTCCCTGTGAAATCAATATCGCCGAAGTTAAAAATACCGCAAACCAGGATTGTTATAAACATTAACACTGCCGGGACGAGCCACGCGGCAAGTACCCACGGATTAAACACAAACTTAACCTTTGTCCCGTAATCCGAAAGTTTTTCATGCCACACAAGTTTTTTTAGTACCATCGCTACGATTGCGGGGATCCACATGTATACCAGCAAAAATACCATGGTCAGAATATCCTGCTGTAACTGTTTAAACTGCAGGTAATACAGTAGTACTGACAGCCAGCATATAACATAAGTTATCCCGACGAACAATGCTATACGTTTTGAGTTTATCATAAAATTATTCCAGCGGTTTCACTTCGTTTTTATCAGTATCCGTAAACACCTGGAAGATAAGCACTCCAAGCCCGGCTGCAGCTGCTATCAACACAACACCCTGCCATACGGGCCCCATAATAAGTTTACCGAACCCGATTAACATACAGTACACCGCCCCTACTGCTGCGAGGTAGCCCTTAAAATTACTGAAGTCCATCTTATCACCCTCTGTCCCGGGAATCATTGCGCGTATACGCGCCCACCCAGGCCCGCCAGGCCGAACCTTTTTGTAAAACTTAACCAAAGCCTCATCTTTTGATGCGGGAGTAAGAATTGTTACTATAACGATTGTTGTTAACGAAAAAGGGACAATATAGAGTAGTGTATAAGGAAACTTAACTGCTGGCATAAATACGTAGAGTAACGCTGTGGCAGTAATCGATGATACCATCGCGGATAATTCACTCCACGCGTTTATTCTCCACCAGTACCAGCGTAAAAGATATACTACACCAACCCCTGCGCTAAACGCTGTTATCAACTGCCACGCACCGACTATTGAGTTCATCATAAACGTTGCAATCGCACCGAATAGTGCAGCGAGGACTGTTGCGATCATTGATGCGTTGAGATAATGCTTATCACTCTTATTTTTAGCGATGAATCTACGGTAAAGGTCATTCACCATATACGACGCACCCCAGTTAATCTGTGTATTAATCGTAGACATATACGCTGCGAGGAAGCCTGCAATCATTAACCCCAGCAACCCAACCGGCGAAAATGCGAGCATTACGCGGATATAGCCGGTCTCAGGATCAAACGCTTTACCTGTTGATGGATCAATCCCGCCTTTTGCGAGTTCCGGGAACATCACTGCCGCAACAAGGCCGATGATCAACCACGGCCATGAACGCAAGCAATAATGCGCGATATTTGCCCAGAGAAACCCAGCCCGCGCATGGCGTTCATCTTTTGCAGCGAGCATACGCTGTGCAAAATACGACCCGCCGTCGGTATTACCTGTGGTCCACCATTGAAGCAGGATATATATCAAAAACGCGGTGAACGGCATAAGCGTAGAGTCCGGCGTGGGAACCATCTGTGTCATCTCCATAGCGCGCTGCGCACCAAAGTTTTCGGTAAGCTTCGCCATTATATTACCCATCCCGCCAAGTTTGACGACTGCGATTATCGACAATAATATTGTCGTAAACATTGCGGTACAGAACTCGATAAAGTCAGTAATCACAACACCCCATAAACCCGAAGCTGAAGTATAAACTACCGTTACTACAAAACAAATAATCGTTGCGGTGAGTTTATCCATACCAAAAACGGTACCCATAATTTTTGCCATTGCGAGGTTAACCCAGCCAATAATAATTGAGTTGTAGATCAACGAAAAATATACCGCACGGAAGCCGCGGAGGACAGACGCTGACTTCCCGGAATACCGTAATTCCGCGAACTCTGTGTCCGTAACGATCCCGGACCGGCGCCAGAGTTTGGAATAAAAGAAAACGCCCAGCATTCCGGCTAACGCGCTTGACCACCAGTACCAGTTACCCGCAAACCCTTTGGTCAAGACTAACCCGCTGACGGCAAGCGGCGTATCCGCTGCGTACGTCGTCGCTACGATTGACGTTCCCAGCAGCCACCAGGGAAGCCCGCGGTCCGACAAAAAGTAGCTTTCCATATTGCCCTTAACTTTTTTGTGTAGGTAAATACCGATACCGGTCATCAGTAATACGTACCCTATAATGATTAGCCAGTCTACTAACGCCAACGCTCCGTGCATTTTTGCCTCCTGTATTGTCCTATACTTTTACCGTATTTTACTAATTCATTAGTTGTTTAACAAGAATATTAGCAAGTTTATAATACCCTCGAATTTAATGGAATTTAAATCCGGATTGTTTATCTGCTGTCCGTCACCTATTCTTTAACACCTTTATTAAGATTCTCGTATTCTAGAGTTTTAATAACAAAATTCTCATTCTTAAACCTAGTTTTCATTTTCCAGTTGTGGTATTGGATAAAGTGATAATATTTTCTTAATATTTTCGAATCATTATGGTTTTCTTGAATTTGTAAATTGAGCACATTTATTATATTTTCTATAACTTCTGTAACTTTGTCGGATATTTCAGGTACATCATCAGGTAAACCTAAATAAATATCTAAACACTCCAACCCATCAATATCTTTAAAAATATAATTCTGAAAATCATTCTTTATACCCTTGAAATAATCAAGCGCGCTTACATCTATTATCACTCGTACACTTTCTGCCATTTTTTGTTCACATTCAAATGCTCTTACTAGAGCCTCGCTCACGACAAATATGTTTTCAGGCTTATTCAGTTCTGATTCATAATATTGGCCTACAGTTATTGCTCCCCGAAAAAAGTAGCGAATATCACTTACAAATGTTATATAAAACATTGAAATCAACTGAAAATATGCTCCTATATATAATGCCCTGTTTTCATCGATTGTTATATCTGTTGTGAGCATTGGCAAATCATCCAAGCACATTGTTACTATTATCGAATCAGACATAATTCTAAATTTTATATTCTCAGCTACTGTTTTATTTCCTTGTTGATATTTATCCTTTATTTCTCGTGTAATAATGCCATCAATCAGTTTTAAGAGTTTGTCGTAAATATTTTTAATATCGTCTATGAGTTTAGGGTCATTCTGGATTCTAGTAACAAGACTTTTATAGCCCAGAATGTCCATAAAACAAACAATATACTTTTTGTTAACGTTTTCCATACTTAATCCTTGTCGTTATTTTAATATCATTCTCTGTTTTGTTCCACTATTTTAACGTATTCCACTAATTCATCGTTTGCTTAACAAGAACATCAAATTCATCGCGGGTCATGCCGCCAATTCATTGTTAACATCCCAACCACTTCTACGTAGCGCTTCTTCTTGCCCGGTAAGATTAGTAAGATGAACCGCAACGCAAAGAAGATGAGATGGACGGGACATTCCTACAAATGCCATTTTAAGATTTTGTGTTACCCTACCTTTTGGTTTGGAATACTCACCCTTAATATATTGTATTATTCGCTTTATGTCATAATCATAAAAGAATGTTTCAAGATAGCATGTCGCTGTATGCGTTTCACCTTTGACACCATGAATAGTTGAAACTTCTATTTCGATTTCAGGTGTTCCAGAAGAATACTTATAGATGTTATTACCCCGAAAGACTTCTTCATTTTCTGTCTCCATAGCGGAAGAATTAACAAAAGCTGCAAGTTCATCGTTCAACTGGTACTTAAAGAACTCTCTAAATTCATTGGTGAGATAATATTTTATCTCTTCAAAAACATCTTCTTGTTTGTGTATCTGGAAACACCACTTAGCCAACCTAACCCGAAAATCCTTGTAAAAAACTGGGTTATTTTCTGAGATTTGTTTATACAATATTTTTTCTGTGAATGCCCTTCCAGTGTCAGTTATTCCGGCAATTCTTAAGCATTTGAGAAGTGCCCCAGTTATTCTTTTCTTGTAAAAATTAACCCCTTCAGACGATATAAAACTATCCAATTGAGGAGTTAAGTAACTTTTAAAATTATTAAACTCGGTTTTCTTAGCTTTTACTTCCTTTGAATAACCGTTCCAATAGCTTGGTATCGTTATTTTTCCCTTTTCATTGGTTTTTCCCACCCACCCAACTGCTTTAAATATTTTTTTCTCATGCTGATGTAGGTTATTTCTAATGATTAGTTCACCGAATTTGTCTAACACTTGCTGAGTAGTATTGTCATCATAAACAATAATCACAGGAGTAATTTCATTTTGTCTTCTATTTCCCGTTATGAGTTGTCGGCGAACACAAAGGTTTTCCACCTTACTTGCTATAAGACTTGGAAATCTTTTACTGCCTGTAATGAACATAGTTCTGTCGTTATTTACTTTCCAACCGCATTCCAAGTCAGCATTGTAGTCAAATATTGATTGATTTAAATCGCCGACTTTTTGGACAACAACATTATCATTGAATATCATATTCAGCAATTCAGATTGGGTTGTACTTGAGTCTTGCATTTCATCAATGAAAACATAGGCAAATCTTTTTGAAAATACATTTTTCAAATTAGGATATTTATTTATATATTCTTCTGCCAAATAATATGCATCATCATAGATTAGTATTCCATCTGAAAGTATCTGTTCTTTTAGTCTTTTTAATCTATCATAGTGTCCTTTTTCAATTGTATTATTTGTATCTAATTTTAGTTTTGGACAGATACCATTATTATCCAAGGCAAAATCTTCAAATTTGAGTGAATAAGGTAATTTATTTTGACCGCTTTTATAACAAAAAGCATTTGTATTTTTACCTAAATATTTTCTTGATCTTTCCATCCGATCAAAATAAATTTCGTTATTAATAAATAATGGTCTTCGGGTAAACTTATTGATATAAGCCGGTATTGCAAGATATTTATCTACAAAACTTTGAATTGTTCCAAAATGATTTGGGTAATTGAAGAGCTTTTGAGAGGCAAAATAAGCGCGACTTTTTATTTCATTTATAGCCACATTTGTGTGAGTTAATACGCAAATACCTCTATTGTTTTCAAGTGGCAATTTCCGGGATAAAACTAAAAGCTTGGCAAGCAAAGCTGTTGTTTTACCGCTACCAGGGCACGCGAGAATATCCTTTGTTTCTAAACATCTTATTACTGCCTGCCGCTCCTCATCAAAGTGTTCTCTGGGAGGCAAAAGAATACTTTCTGCCCAAGAAATATCGTCATTGGTAATGATTATCCGCATTTGTCATTCCGTAACATATTTAATGGCATTCACGAGATATTTCAATTTCTCGTCAACCTCAATCCGTTCTTTTATTCCTTCACATTCTTTGAGTAACGCCGCAAAGCATTGAGCAACGATTGCTTTAGAAATCTCTTTTTTTTGCATATAATCTTCATAAATCGCTTTTGCAATTTCTTTATCTGTTTTATTTTCTGAAGTCCAAGCTGCAAAATCAGTCTCGACCTTTTGGTTTACTTCAATTATTTTTTCATCTGTCAGGCCATAAGTATCACTATTTTGGATTTTCTCTGCACGTAATACAGCAGTATAAAACTCTTTCTTAAGCCCGCTTAAAGTAATATCGTATTCCAGAGTCCAATCTGGTGAAATAAAGGTCTTTATTTCTTGTCCATTGTATTTTGTTTCTTTCTCTGTTCTTTTAACTGTAATCTCTTGCGCAGAAAGTCCTGAATCAGGTTTATTGTCGTTGTCTGTTACCACAGCTACCTTAACCCCTATTCCTTCGCCCAATTTTCTTTTAAAAATTCTTGAATATCGTAAAAACGCTGTGCTTTGAACATTAACAATCGATATGCCCTGTTTAGTTAGTGGTTTTTCCAAAATATTTGCCATAACCGGAATCAAAATCTCTTCTGCATAGCCCTCAACTAAAATTACCCCCTGCGCAAAAAACAAATTAGCCTTTGTAACGTCTAGAAAACGTTCTAAAAAGAGGTAATCCCCTTTTTCCAATTCAGTAAACTTGCTTCCCATCGGAAAAGCTTTGTCACCCTTACAAATAATAAGATTATCAAGTTTAACTTTTGAAGCTAAATTCGGGCTATGGGTTGTCATTATTAATTGAACACCGGATTTTTCGGCTATTTCATTTTGCAGATACTCGATTAATCTCAATTGCGCCTGTGGATGTAAATGAGCTTCGACTTCTTCTATCAATGACAGTTTTAAGCCATAATAGTCAGTCCGTTTTAAGAGCAGTAATTCTGTAGCAATGTATAACCGGTTATAAGAACCCAATCCCGAATTTTCTTCAGTCAAATCAAGAATTAACTTTTCTAAAATACCCGATAAACTTTGACCTGAAATTGTGAATTTAGCGATTTTGTTAATCTCTTTTTCTGTAAAGAACTCTTTTAAATATTGGTTTATATCTGATAGCAATATTTTTCCGGATTGGTTTGAAATATCAATATTGTTTTCATCTTTTCCTTTGAAATAACCTTCTATTTTCTTATTCGCATTTTCAGCAATTATTGTAATTGGATGATCCGCCTCTGAAATTAAAGAAAAAGCTTCATGACTTTTTAGAATTTGAGCTAATCGGGATCTTTTCCCAGGAATCAGTTCGCTTTCCGCATCCCTCAGAGGTTTAAGATAAGTTACTTTTAGTAAATCCCTTGCGGTTCCGTCAAGTTGAGTTCCTTCGGCATCGGGGCCAGCTTTTATGTCATAAGTAATTTTCCTATCCTTGCGTTCAGCATTCAGAGTTACCTTTAGAAAATATCGGTCTTTGCCATCACAATCTTTTTCGATACCAAGCCATTCAAGAAAATTAGCTGCTTCATTATTTTCAGCATCAAAGCCGCGAAAGATGCATTCGATCTTAAAAGATTTTGCTCTATTGGCGTCAGTCGGTTCTGTTCCCGGTAGTAAATAAAAGTCTTCTTCATCAAACCTTTGGTAATCATAACTTTGCGTTTGTAGTAGGTATTTTATTGCATCAATTATTGCCGTTTTGCCTGAATCGTTTTCGCCAACAAGTAAATTTAAACCCTTGTTAAACATGAGGTTCAAGCCAGTATCACCATACTTGCGAAAATTCCATATTTTAAGCTCCGACAGGTACATGATTTTTCTCCATTATTGTTTATTGCTTTCAACAATATTTATTTCTTCATTGGTATGGTTTCTTTTAAAAATATATTAACGAGTTGAACTATACTAGTTCTGCGTGATTTATCCATATCCAAAAAAGCAAGAATATCTTCACGAGTAGGTATTTTATCACACGGAAAATCACTCGAATATCTATCTGTGATAGTATTAAGAAAATACAGAAAGAACAATATTATCTGCCGAACCATATTTTGAACTTTAATAATATGAGTCGCCAATATTTGCTTTTTGAATGGCCTTCCGTGCACAAGGTTACATCTGAATTCATATAACTCTTCGAATTCTTTCCGAATGGATTTGTTTTCACTTTCATCCTTCCCTAGAATAGTAGCAACTCTTTTAGCTAATTTCGCGGTCAAACCTGACCCCTTTTCACCCAAAAGTGATTCTAATGTAGTAACATACCATAATAATCGTTCTATGCCTTCAGATAAAAAGGCTTTTGTAGAAAAACCTAAAGCAATGTCAATAAAATGCCAATTGGATTGGTTTATTTCAATATTGCTCAAACTTTTTATTATGTCATGAATACAAGATTCAAAATCTGTAGTTTGTTTTTCATCTAAATCCGTAGTTATCATTGGGTACGATCCGATTTCTTCATCTGTCAAAGAATCAATCCGTGATTCTTTCGCTAATCTAGAAAAATCTGGCCTATTATTCTCAGGATATTCCAGAAGATTATCGTTTATTCGCAGAACAAATGGAATACTAAAACCAACAGGGTAATCTTCTTGTGGATATTTCTCTAAATAACCATCTTTTAACCAATCCGGTTCCCAGTTAAAAATAGATAACTGTTTCAGAACAGACTCTACTACCTTGGGATAGGGTGTGTATTTGATTTTCAAAGGATTTTGCTCCCAATAGATATAACCGATTTTCTTCGTTGGAACTAATTCTTCTACAGATATGAACCAATAGTCTTTTATTTCTTCCACATTAATAGTAGCCCAATGATTGAAGATTTTATTGATCTTATTTTGAAATATTAAATCAAGTTCTTCTCTCGAATATTTTCGTATCTGAAATACTCCAAAGTCAATGCATTCTTTGCTAAAACTAACAAATTCTATTGGAGCAAGATACCTGATTTTTGTTTGTTGTCTCTGAAAAGATTCTATATATTTAGCTAAAAGCAATTCTTTATTAGGAAAATTTTGTTTATAAATGTCAATATAACACATGGATCTTCGAAAGAAATTATTTACAGCTAATTCCCATGATGACTTATCTTTCCCATGATAACCATCTGATGAAAGTTCAGAATGAGTTTTTTCAACTAATTGACAAAACTCATTTGACTTTTCCAACTGATCAATCAAAGACATAAGTTCCTCTGAATGACTATTTTCAATCCTGAGTTGCACAACATTTATGTAGCTAATAAATATTTCCTTTAATTTGTCTACCATATTTTAAGTTCTGAGAGGTACGTGATTTTTTTCATTATATTTTATTGCCTTCAATAATATCTATTTCTTCGTCGGTTAGGTCGTAGAGTTTATAAACCATTTGGTCGATTTGTTTCTCGTATTCTTTGACTTGATCCTGTTCTGCAAGATTTTCTAAATAATCGCTGGATTTGGTAATTGCCAATATTTTATCAACGATTTCAATAAAGGGCTTTTGAGTAGCTTCCTCAAGTTTTGGTGTTGGTATTTTACCGACATATTGCTCATCGTAACGAGTACTTCGAATTGCATTACTGTAGACAAATTTATAAAGTAACCATGCAAATAGCTTCGAATTATTAAGCGCGAGCAATAATTTAATATCAATAATGGGATTTTTTACAAAAGTGCAGGAAATAGTTTCAAAAACTACCCGATTATCCAAATCTAAAGTTGCTTGAATATAGAAATGAGGATATGGATTCTTAACATGAGCTATTGCAAGCTGATTTAGTATTTTTGGTTTTAGTAAGTAAGCATATTCACCTTCATCAAATTTATTGAGATCAATAAAATCTATAGATTTTTCCAAAAAATAGGGAGAGAGTTGAGCCCCTCTATAAACAGGCGTTTTACCGGAATATTTCTCTACTTTACTTTGCCAATTTAATCCTCTGTCAATAGATACATACTCACCAAATGTGTTGTGGAATTTAGATAATACTTTTTTTATAAGTACAAACTCTTTTGGATATTGACCCGTTAAGAGAACTTTGTATTTGCAGAATATAGTTTTTTCAATATTTTCATATTCTACTATTTTAGACCCATCGTACACTCCAATGACATAAGTGGGCTTATTAGTGTTTTTATATCTTATAAATATCACTTGTTCAAGCTTTACTTGTTCAAACGCTTTTCCAGTATCAATAAATTTATGCAAACCAGATAAGATGAACTTTGCACATTGATTCCATCCTAACGAATAACATAGCGATTTCGGTACAATAAAAGAATTAACACCATTTTTATTAATAAGTATATTGGATAAATAAATAAAATAAATCGCAGAATTTTTTGTTAAGGATTTCCATTCATTAAATTTGGCATCTAATACGTTCTTCTCATATTCACTAAACTCGACTCCATATGGTGGATTCCCAATCACCACATCAAACCCGCCATTTTCAAAAACATCTGCAAAATGCAGTTTCCAAAGAAAATACGGCCGGGTGTTAGACTTTTTGAACCGTTCCAACTTCTTAAGTTCCGCGGTTTTGTTATGCTCTTTAAGCGTTACCTCAATTAACTCCCATTCCATTGTTTCAATCTGTTTCTTAAGCTTATCTTTTATTTCTTTCTCGTTGGTTTCAAAAAACTCTTTATGCAACCGTTTCAACTCATCGCCTATTGGTTTTGCGCTTACTCGCTTATCGAGCGCTAACTCGTCTTGCCCGTAACTTTCCAGTTCAACAACTAGTTTTTCTTTATCCGAATTCAAGTCCTCAGTATTCTTTTCCAGCAACTTCAATTCCGCGGGTTTATCTACACACTTTTTCTTCATCCAGTCCGGATTATTTTCGTAATACTTTAAGCGCTGGCTGTAGTTTCCTTTCAAGCGCAAGTCAAGCGCACTAATTTTATCGATAATTTCCTGTTTTGACGTCCGGGAAAGCAGTCGTTCATCAAAAAGCTGGATGCCTTCATATTCTTCCAACAAACTGTTACCCTGCATAATTTTGAAGTCCAGGTTGGGCAAGGGTTGAATCCCAAAATTATCTTTTGCCCTCTCAATTCGTTCATCCACCAAAAGTGCGATAAAGAACCGTAGTTTAGCAATTTCTACTGCAATCTGCTGGATATCCACGCCGTAAATACATTTTTGTATTAAAAACAGTTTACGCCCGTAATCCGTGTTTTTGCCTTCAAAATATTCTTCAATACGGTTTTTAGTATCCTGTTTGATACGCAAATCGGGAATCGTGTCCGCCGCTGCGAGCTGCGCGTGTTTCCACAACTCGTTGCCCGGATCAACTTTGTTAAGGATAAACACCAGTTTGTTCAAAGCGCCCATCGGGAACGCGCCGGACCCTACTGCCGGATCCACGATTCTAACACTTTCAATCAGTTCCACCAGTTTTTTTGACTCCGGAGCGTTAAAAGGGTTTTCGCCGTTATCGATTGAGAACAACCGGCTTATTTTGTTATCCAAACCGTCAATACTTACGAGATGCGTTTTGAAATACGCTTTAAGCGATTCAGCAACCATATAATCCACGATTTCCCGCGGGGTGTAGTAACTACCGGTAGCTTTACGCGCGGTGGTAGAAGTTTCGGGGTTAAAACTTGCCAATAGGTTTTCAAATACTCTGCCCAAAAGCTCGGGGTCCAGCGCGATATCCGCGTCATCCGGCGAGTTTTCGTCTATTGTAAAGTTGAATGAAGAAAGAGTGTCTAACAACCCCCGGACTTTGCGGTTTTTACCTTTTGGCCCGTATGCGTTAGTAAGATCAACTTCTTCTTCCGGGCTGAAAAACAGAAAGTTCGGCACCGTGGGTTGATGTTGCTTAGTACGGGTGAACCCGTCAATATAAATCCTGTCTTCTTTATTATCTAAACACTCAAACAGCCCGCCGTTTAGAAACGGGATTTCGTCGAAATAATCCTTGAGCTTATCCGGTTCTTTAAAACATTCCTGGTAACGGAACAAACTGTGGTTGCCAAAATCTTTGTTATACCCTTGGTTACCCCTGTTTTCATCGGTAAACTTACGTTTATCCTTTGGCGTGTTCAGTGTTGCAAAAAACAGGTTCTGCAGTATTGCGTGGTAATACGTGGACTCATCCGGCGACAGATTCTTCAACCGCTGCCCTACGATTTCCTTATCAAACAACACTTTTGGAACAAGCCCGCGTTCGCGCATGAACCAAATAAATATTATTCTGGTTATCAAACGGATAACAGCGATATTCCGCCCGTTATCTTCTGTTTCCGCATCTTTGGGAAACTGGCAATGTTCCACCGCCCAAAAATACCAGTTGGCAATATCTTCATAAAACTCTTCAGTAACTTTTTCAACCGAGAACGCATCTTTAATATCTTTCAAGCTGGAAAAATCGCCGTCGCCGATCCGTTGTTTGAACGTTTTATTTGTTAGGCCGTTCCCAACAAAATAAGTGAACCGGCGGAACGCGCTCCAGTCTCGTTTTGTACCCAGATAGTTGGCGTAAATCAATGAAAACCGGAAACTGCCCTGAATATCGTAGAACACAAAGATCCCGGCATCCGATTGGGTTTCCTTAAGGATTTTCTTTCCCAGTTCATACTGCGCTTTCTTGCCGGAACGTTCGGAAAGCTCCTGTTTTGCTTCAAATTTTGCTTCAAACGCGCAAACGAGCAGCACGCCGTCATCTAAAGACAGCTCGCCAAGTTTCATACCACCAGAAAAATTGCCAGTATCATAATGACCAAAACTTTCTTCACTGGGGCGAAACTTGCTGTTTTTCTCAGAAAACAATCGTTTCAACCTTTGAAGGTCAAACTTATCTATGATATTTTGCAGAATTTCCCTTGTTTCCATGCCTATTTTTTCTTCTTTTTGAACTATTAGGAATTTCCGAATAGTTAAGCTCCCTTTAAATTCACTTTCTTTATAAATGTGTTTAATATGTTCTTTGAGTTAGCCACTTCGTCTTGTCAGACAGTTGTCGACAATTTGTCGACAACTCAATTCCGTCATCTAAATAACGCGATTTTTGTCGATTCCATAATTTTCCTCCCCCGCTAAACAATTATACGTTGTAAAATTGACGGTTATTCTATTCCTCGTCTTCAAGATAATCATTCAAATACTCAACCAATCTATGAACAGTTGTACAAGGATTATCTGATTCGGAATTGTGAGGTTGATAGCTATTAAATAACCTTTCAGCATTTTTAATTGCCGTCTCTTGTTTGTCTTTTAATATTTTATACATTGTCTTATCATTTTTTTTGTATTCTGAACCAAGCAATTTGGTCAACTTG
Organism: Elusimicrobiota bacterium; assembly: GCA_041658405.1. NCBI lineage: Bacteria > Pseudomonadati > Elusimicrobiota > Elusimicrobiota bacterium. Next base: position 13,309 of record JBBAAG010000001.1, on the reverse strand, counting down.
TTCATATATTCATCTCTACTCCATGCGTTTTGAAAATATTCAAAATGTAAAATGTACCATATTTCAAATGCGTCGTTTGAATATGCTGCTTTTATCTGATTTGTTCTTGCTAAAACAATTGCGCTGTTAAATTTATGTCTGTCTTGGGGATCAATCGGATACGCATCTCTGTCAAAAACACACCAAACCTCTGCGTATTTATCATTTCTTGACTCAGCTGCATTTTTCAATTCAATTGCATATTTCACCAATGAATCCTTGCTTCTTCCTGCACCGTTAACTTCAACTTTAATCAATTCTTTGTTTATTCCAAACGCTTCAAAATAATACCTTTCTGTTTTCGCGCCTTCACAGACAATCAATACTTTTCTTATTGAACGCTGGGCGAGTACTCTGCTATATGAATTATTCACCACTTTTTTCCTCAAAGGACAAATCTATGTCATCAATAAAAGGAACGGCGCCGTATTTCCCTAATAAATAATCTTTACTATAAGTTGCATCATTTCTTATTTTTTTGTCATTTACCTTGTAATCTGCCAAAGAAAACAAGGTTGATTCGCCAAAACTATTTTTTTCAGTGAACCATATTTGATCCCTGCGAAAACATTCGTTATCCATACAAGTCAAATTATGAGTCGTAAAAATAAGCTGCGCGCCCTTTGTATTTGAAGCTGAGTTAAACAGTTTAATGATGTGCTTAAACAATAAAGGATGCAAGGAATTCTCAAGTTCATCCATAATCATAATCTCGCCGTTTCTGATAGCATCAATTATAGGTACAGAAAGAGCAAACATCTTTTTTGTGCCTTCTGATTCAGAGTAATTCAATGGCATTTCAAGTTTCTCGACAACTTCGTTTTTTATATTAAATACCTTACGAACAAAATATATCAGTTTTGTTTTTACTTCTTTTTCAACCTTTTCCGCTATGTTTTTTTCTGTTGGTTCTATCGGAGTATTGATCAATTTTACTCTAAAATCCTCAATTCCATTATCGGCAATGGATATAAATTTAACAACATCTTCTCTAAGATTCGGTTCCTTCTCCACCCTATCAATAGTGCGGTTTTGAAATGATTGATAATTACCAGAAATATTTATGCGCAACTTTGAAAACCATTTTACTATTTTTGAAGATATCTCCCCATTAAATTGAGAAACTACAGACAAAAAGGAACAATTTTCTCTTGTCTTATTCTCCAAGCCTTTTCCTTCGGGGAAATTAGATGTATCAAAGGTTAATCCATCTCTTGAAAACAGTTTTTCTTCTCTTGTTTTTGGCCTATAATAAAGCCATTCTTTATTTACTTTTTTGTCATCGACTTCAAAACCATATCTATATATAATTTTATCTATAATAAAGACAACTTCGAAAAAAGACGGATGAGAAATTGTTTTCTCGTTTAAAATAAAGTTATTTATTCCTATTTCTTCATTTACCCGAAAAGATATGGAGTACATAACAAAAAATTTTATAAAATTCAACGCTCTGATCAAATTACTTTTTCCACTCGCATTAGCGCCATAAACCACTACGCTTTTTAACAGTTCAATATCTTCATCTACTTTAATTACATTCTCTGGCAACTCATGTAAAGCAGATTTCACCATACTTAGTGTAACCTTTTCTTTAAATGAACGGAAATTACCAACCGTAAACTGAATAAGCATTTCTCGTTAACTCCTTAATTGTGAGATATATTCTCATTTTATACAATTATATGTTTTATTAAGAGATTTGTCAAGCATTAAATTGAGGTCTTTTCTCATTATTAAACATTCTGTGAGAGGTGGCAGCAATTTGGCTCAATCCTAATAGATATTTTTACGATTTTCAACCGCTATGATAATTTCTTTGGACAACTCTTTCTGCCGTCCTTTTTCTTTTTGTAAGTAACTCTCACCCCCCAATTCTTTCATAATCGCACCAATTTCTTTGACAGTTTCTTTGATTCCCTTATCATCACTGCTTTCCAAATTGGAAATCCGGCGTAAGGTGTAGTCCGAAAGCGTGCCGTAGTCGATAATATCTTCAAGCAATGTCCGTAGGAAGTTTTTATACGGCATTATTTCTTCACGCTGAACAGTATGTATTAAAGATTTTAGGTTAATAACCGCTTTTTGTTCCAAGCTCTGCTCGCTAACTGGGCTTCCGCGATATTCTTTGAAATTCTTAACATTCTCGTATGCCTCCCACGCGCGGCCGGAAAATATCAATGGTTTTTCTTCTTTACCACAAATAATGTTGGCAAACACATCTTCAAATGTGGTTGAAGCGGTTTGATCTTTCCCGTCTGCGCCGTATCTAACGCTATAGGCATACAACCGGCCTTTTTTAAGGAAAACCAGGAGTTCGTTTTCGCCATACTTTTTTGCGGTTTTAATCCGGGGCGGATATTTTTTTAGCGCCTCAATAAGTTCCGGGCTCTCTTTTTTAATCTTTACATAAATAGCCAATGCCTGGGTGTAAAAACTTTCTACTTCCAGCTTATCCGGGTTTTGCTGAACCTTTTCATACAGCCCGGCGGGCGTAGGCTCTTCGTCGATATCAAAAATCTTGGCATCTTCGCCTAAAGTATTGTGTATGAGAAACATTTTGTTTGACGCAATTTCCCGGGATTTAACCAACTCCGCGCCTTTTTCGGTGGGGAAGAAGTTTACGATATAAAGCTCGTCAAAAACCTTCTTGCTGATACGGTTGATACGGCCCACGCGCTGGATAACCCGTACCGGATTCCACGGGATATCATAATTGACCACCATTCCTGCGCGATTGAGGTTAAACCCTTCAGATATTTTGTCGGTGGATAAGAGGACATCAAACTCATTTTCCTGGCTTTTGTAAGACGCGTCAAAGTTTTTGTTGATAGAAAGTATTTTTTTCGTAGACAAATCGCCGGCTATAACGAGTAAGCGCTCACCAAAATGTTCTTTTAGGATTGGCTCCAGGTATTTAACAGTGTCGAGATATTCAGAAAAAACAACTATTTTTCTTTTGGGGCATCCTTTATTAGGTTTTTCCTTTAAAACTGCCTCTAAGTTATTAAGCAAACAATCTGTTTTAGGGTCATTTTTAACAAGATCTAATTCTTCTAATTCTTTCAGGATTTTGTCAAAAAGCTGTAGGTCCGCTTCAATATGCGCGGTGAACTCGTTCTTGTATTTAAAAGTGTTTAGCGTATATATTTTGTGGTTTTTTGGATACTCACCGTTTTTAATCTTTTCCGAATATTCATTAAGGTGTTTTTCAATCTCTTCGGGTGTTTTATTGTAAATATCTTCCATCAAATCCCGGTCCAGGATATATTTCCCGGTTTTATTGATAAACTCCCGCGCGGTTTCAGTAATTTTCTTAAAGTTTTTAATACTTTGCATGAAGGAACCAAACGAGCTTTCAAAACGTTTGACCATTAAACGGCGCATAAAGTCATATAAGTTGCGCTGTTGCACTAATTGAAAATTTTCTTTTTCTGACAGCTTCTCATTCTTAACTTTTTCTTTCGCTACTTCATACTCAAACGGCCGATAGATTGCGCCTTTAAACTGTCCGCCTTCCTCCGGATCGCCAAAATATGCGCTAATGATTTTGTCGTAAAAGCCAGATTGCGCTTTGGTCAACTCAAAAAACCATTCTTTTGGGTCAGCGACTTTTGACAGGTTCTTTACCTCGTCCTTGTAATACGGATTATTCTGCAAGTCCAAGCGGTTACGCCGTATTGTTACCGGCTCAATCACATCTTTTATTTGTTTCGCCAAATATTTTGCTTTTTGGTTAACCTTATCAAGATTTATTGTTTTCTCTTCGAAAAACCCTTCATAATACGCTACGGCTTTTTTTCTTTTAGCTTCTTCTTTAGAATTCCAATACTTTTTTATGTAGCCCAGCCGGTCAAAGATACCTTTAAATGCCTGAAACCGCACTACCAGGTTGTTTTCCAAAGTAATTGCAGACTTTTTTGGCGTGATAAAAAGCTTGAGTAAAGAAAGAATGTCGCCCGGCCTATTGTTGAACGGGGTAGCTGTCAGTAAGACCACGATTTTATTGCGGCAAATGTTTTTTAGGTATTCATAATCCTTCGTGTCTTGATTCCTAAACCTATGCGCTTCGTCAATAATAACGATTTCAATATCTTTTGTCTTTTGAACGAATTCAGCAATATTTTCTAAATCTCCCAGCGAGCGCACTTCCCAATCTTTCATACCAAACTCTTCTGTATATTTATTCCAGCCAGAATTTTTGTTATTATCACCGACCAACCCCGGCGGGCAAATTACAACACCCCGTTTATTTAGTTCCTTAGCAACTGCGCAGGCAATAATTGTTTTTCCTAACCCCACAACATCGGCGATAATCACGCCATTATTCTTTTCTATAATCGCCAGGGCTTGCTTAACAGCGTCTAATTGATAATGGTACGGAGTGTATCCATTATCCTCTAACGTTTTAATAAGGGATTCCCTAATTTCTTTTTGCTCAAAAGAATCGAGGTAAGCCTGAAGTACCAGTACAAACGCTTCAAAAGGAGATATTTCTTTTACAAGAGTTTCTTTTTCTATGACCTCTAACAACTTCTTTTTTGTAACAGCGCTTTCTGTAATTTTAATTGCTTCTTCCCAAAGCGAATCAAAGTAGTTTTCAGTATCTTCAAACCCATAATCGCTGATCTCTACATTAAATTCTTCCTGGGTTGTCAACCCGGGTTTAGTCAAATTACTGCTTCCGGTAATAAATAAGTTTTTTCTGCCAACCTGGCCTTCTTGAAGCTTGAAAATATAAACCTTAGCGTGGTTGGGATTATATGTTTTTCTGATGATAAGTTTATCTTCACGAATAAGTTTAATAAAATATTTTACCTGTTCATAAAACTCTTTTTTATCAAAATTCTCAGTGTTAATAGATTTTTTTATGGATTCAAAATAGTTATAACAGCGTTCTTCATCAGAAAGTTGTTTTTCCGGGTCGCCATATTCTATTAGCCCATAATTTTGCTTGTCTACATTAAGGCCTACGAGAACTTTGATTTTTACGTTTTGATTATCTTTTAACCCTTGGTATAACTCCCGGATCCCGGAGAAATAGAAAAATCCAACCAAAAATTTTAGTTCATCACTTTTTTGAATTAACTCAATCAAGCGTTTGCCTAAATTATCGGTATTGCTGTTAGTAATAAAATTCTTTGTGTTCATGTTTCCTCAAGACAATACATTTTTATGAAGCTATATTTTACAATATTTTACTACTATCTCCTATGAAAAAGTATATCCTCCAACATTTTGTAGTAGTGAAAACCTGGTTTTTAGAGTAAAATAGCTGTGTAAGTACAAGAAAAACGAATTACTTAATTGTTGAGAGAGAGGTTGGTTGAATGTCAAAACTCAAGAAACCGGTAGAACTTAAACCGGACCAGTTACGCTGGCACTGCAAAAAAAGTATTATGGAATGCAAAGCCGCAATAAACAATAAGGATGTTCACGAAGAAATCATCGGGCAGGACCGCGCAGTGAAAGCTTTACGCCTGGGGATGGACCTCAATAGTGCGGGGTATAACATCTTTGTCACAGGCATAACGGGTACCGGAAGAAAAACAACGGTTAAACGGTTGATTGAAGAAAGTGAGCGTTACAAAACCATCCCGACTGACAAAATATTTGTTAATAACTTTGACAACCCTGACGCGCCGTTATTGATAAGCCTCACCGCCGGGAAAGGTAAAGAGTTCCGGGAAGCAATGGATGAGTTTATTAAGTACCTGCAAAAAAATATACCTGAACTCCTGGATTCGGATAATTACCAGAATGAACGAAAAAAAATCCTTGACCAATACAAAGCAAAAGAAAAAGAGATAATAAAAAGTTTTGAGAAACACGCGGCAGAACGCAAGTTCGCGCTTGTACAGGTACAGATGGGCCCGTTCACGCGTCCTGACCTTGTACCTGTGCATAACAATAAACCCGTATCATTTGAACAACTATCTAAACTTATTGACGAAAAAAAAATTACGAAAGAAGAATTTGAGAAGTACGAGACAGAATACGCTGACCTTACCAATAAACTTGAGGACCTCATAAAGAAATCGCATGCAATGGAAACTACGCTTCGCGCGGAACTTAAAGATATGGATCACAGGATAATATTACCGGAAGTAGAACTCCGCATCAGAATGTTGAAAGAACGTTTCCCTGAACCTAAACTCCATAAGTACCTTGATAAGGTTAAGAAAGATATTTTGGACGAACTACCAAAATTCCGTACGCATGCTACAGAAAAACAGGATAAGGAAAAACAGGAGCTCTCACTCCCCAACCTTTTAATGTCACAGGCAGATCCTGTATTGGAATACCGCGTGAATCTGGTAGTAGACAATTCCGGGCAAACCCATGCACCGGTAATATTTGAGAATTCACCGACCTACCGCAACCTCTTTGGCGCGATTGAACGCGTACTTGACGTTCTCGGGCATTGGAGGACAGATTTTACTAAGATAAAATCAGGCGCTATCCTGAAAGCTGAGGGCGGGTTTTTGGTAGTTGACGCATGGGATATGCTTACGGAACCGGGGGTATGGCCTGCGTTAAAACGTGTACTTCGTAACTGTAAGCTTGAAGTCCATAGCCATGATCCGTTGTACGTAGTATCAGTCTCAGGGTTAAAACCTGAACCAATAGAAGTAGACGTAAAAATTGTTCTGGTTGGTGATTCTGAGATATATAATCTACTCAACAACTATGACCCGGACTTCCACAAGATATTCAAGGTCCGCGCAGAATTTGATTCCGAGATGAACATTGACTCGCATAACCTTCTGCGGTACCAGCGGTTTATTGACCAGTTCAGGAAACATGAGAAGATGTTGGGGTTTGATAATGACGCAGTCTCTGAAGTTATTGAGCACGGGGTTAGGCTTGCGGGTAAGAATACAAAAATATCTACACGGTTCAACGACATTGCGGACCTCCTCAGGGAATCTAACTACTGGGCAAAAAAGGATGGTACAACTAAAGTTACTCCCGCACATGTACGTAAAGCTGTAACGGAACGCAATGAACGTAACCGCCTGCCGGAAGAAAAAGTGCAAGAAATGATTATTGAAAACACTTTAATGATCGACACCTCAGGGTATAAGGTTGGCCAGGTTAACGGTTTGGCAGTATACGATATGGGCGAGTATATGTTCGGCAAGCCTGCACGTATAACCGCCCGGGTTTTCCTTGGTACAGGCGGGGTGGTGAATATTGAACGTGAAGCCGACCTCAGCGGGCGTATACACGATAAAGGCGTGCTAATACTTACAGGATACCTGCGTGCAAAATATGCAAAAACAAAACCTATGGCGATTAATGCAACCTTATGTTTTGAACAATCATACTCCGGTGTTGATGGTGATAGCGCGTCATCTACTGAAATATACGCATTACTTTCAGCAATAAGCGAACTCCCGTTACGCCAGGAGATCGCGGTTACGGGTTCGGTCAACCAAAACGGTGAAGTCCAGGCAATTGGCGGGGTGAACCAGAAGATTGAAGGATTTTTTGATGTATGTTCCGCCCGTGGCCTTACCGGTACACAAGGCGTTATCATCCCGGAAGCAAATATAAAACATTTAATGCTACGCCATGACATCGTTGAATCCGTAACAAAAGGGAAGTTTCATATTTATCCAATAAACACAATAGATGAAGGTATTGCGATACTCACAACCCTTCCCGCAGGTAAGGCATTACCTTCTGGCGGGTACGAAAAAAGTAGTGTCAACTGGCATGTAGACAAAAAACTGGACGAATATATTGAAATCGCAAAAAAGTACCGCAGCGGTGACGGGGAAAAGGAAAAGTCAGAAGAGAAATAAAGGTATGGCTGATAAAATTAAAGTAGAATTCTACAAAAGTTCAGGGCCCGGAGGGCAGCGGAAAAACAAAAAACGTACAGCCGTAAGGGTAGTCGATACTGCAACGGGGATAACAGCGATCGCAACGGAATCACGGAAACAAGCGGATAACCGCGTAGTAGCACTGGAACGTTTGAACTCCCGTATTGCCGCAGCTAAGCATGTACCGCGTATCCGCAAAAAAACGCGGAAACCAGGGGCAGTAAAAAAAAGGATTATTGAATCCAAACGCCGGCACGGCGAAAAAAAGAGGTTGAGGATGCCAGTGCACGGTGATAACGCTGAATGAGACACTACAACACCTCATCAATTCACTTCCCGCGTTTAACCGGTGCGGTGCTTGGGTTAACCATAGCAAACATAGCAGTATTTGTTGTTCAACAATTAGCCGGTGATACTGTAATAACCCTTTTTGGCTTGATCCCGCGGTTAGTGATAACCAAACTATGGGTTTGGCAGGTATTATCCTACGCGTTTTTACACGCAAATATTTTTCATATACTCATAAACCTTTTTACGTTATGGATGTTCGGCACAGCAGTTGAACAGTATTGGGGCACCCGCAAATTTCTGGGGTACTACCTTTTATGCGCAACTGGTGCCGGTGTGCTTACCATAATAACATCGCCATTATCCGTGATACCCAGTATCGGCGCATCCGGCGCGGTGTACGGCCTCCTCGCGGCATACGCGTTTTTATTCCCGGATAATTTAATATACTTCTACTTCTTTTTCCCGGTGAAAGCAAAATATTTTGTGTGGATCATCGGGGCACTAACTTTTTTTTCGAGTATCAAACCTAATACTGACGGTATCGCGTATTACGCGCACCTCGGCGGTTTATTAACCGGTTACCTCTACCTCAAACTATCCACAGGGCAATGGCCGGGGTACCGTGTTTATGCCCGCCCGTTTGAGGGACGCGTATTCGATGTGCCGGTATGGAATACCATAAAAACTATTATTACCCGTGCATACTATTCTGTGGTTACCACCCTTGACCGCGTGATACCCCGCAGGAAGGTCGCGTATCCGTTTAGAAGTAATAAAAGTTCGGAACAACAAATTAACGCAATACTTGATAAGATAATACGTCATGGCGCGGGTAGTTTAACAAAAGAAGAACGCGAGATTATGAAGCGGTACACTAAGGATAAGCCCAAAGGTACGGCGTAAATAGGAAAGGATACATATTATGGATTTTATGAAACAAATGAAAGACATTGCGGCAATGAAGTCGCAGTTAGAGAAAGCGCAGAAAGAGCTTGGTTCTAAAATTGTCACCGTAAGCGACTCTGGTGTGCGGGTCGAGATGAACGGCAAGCTGGATGTATTATCCGTAAAAATAGAAAATATCGACCTCCTGAAAGACGCTGGTAAGCTAGAGGCTGCAATTACACAGGCACTAAAAAAAACTAAGAATCAGGTAGAGAAAGTCGTGACATTTGAAATTACAAAAAATATGGGCGGCCCGAAACTGCCTATAAGTTAGGGGAAAAAATACAAAAATAGCGGGGGAGGGAGTCGAACCCACGACATGCAGATTATGATTCTGCTGCTCTGACCAACTGAGCTACCCCGCCATAATAGTGAATGGTAATACACTATACTTCAAAATGAATACAAAAGTCAATAATCAGGCAGTACTGGAACTCCTTGCTCCGGCAGGGAGTAAGGAAGCGTTTATTGCGGCATTAAACGCCGGTGCGGATGCCGTATACATTGGCGTTGGTAAGTTTAACGCACGGCAGTACGCTCAGAGGTTTTCAGCGGATGACGTTGCTGTGATGATCCACCATGCGCATAGCCTTAACCGTAAAGTATACCTCGCGTTTAATACGTTAATCAAAACACTGGAACTCCCTGCTGCACTAAAAACCCTTGCTATCCTTGCGGAGTACCGCCCTGACGGCCTTATCATCCAGGATTACGGGTTAATAAAAATTGTGAAGGACTATTTCCCGGGAATACCATTACATGCAAGTACGCAGATGGCGGTACATAATAAGTACGGGGTTGAATTCCTCGCGGGACAAGGATTTAAACGCGTAATCCTTGCCCGTGAACTCGCATTAACTGACCTCAAACGATTAAGGACACCGGGGATTGAACTTGAAATCTTCTGCCATGGCGCGTTATGTTTTAGTATGTCAGGACAATGCATGTTTTCAAGTATTATCGGCGGGCATAGCGGCAACCGCGGGCGGTGTACGCAACCCTGCCGCAGAAGATGGTTAAACCCATCCTCCCGTGAAGAAGGATACTATTTCTCACCGCATGATTTACAGTTAGCGGAACACGTCTTGGCATTAAAAGACGCAGGGGTTAAGGCATTGAAGATCGAAGGGCGTATGCGCAGCAGTGAGTACGTTTACCGCGTAGTAAAAGCCTACCGTATGATAATCGATGCGGGGGATGCTTCTGACAGTACCATTATAGCTGAGGCGTTGAAATTACTATCAGAGGATTGGTCCCGGGAGAAAACAGTATATAATTTTGTAACACCTGCCGTGCCGGTGATTGATCCGTTAACCCCTTCGACCTTAGGCAAGTTTGTGGGTACCGTAACGGCATCCGGTACGGGGACAGTAAAGATAACCGCTGTTGCCGGGAATAGTATTGTTAAAAACGATAGGTTACGCATAAATATCCCGGGTGAGGATGTTACCAGTAATATCAAACCAAAAACACTAACCCCTGAGCCAGGCGGGACATATGAGATAGTATTATCTGATAACACCAGATACCCTGTGGGAGCGAGGATCTACAAAGTCGGTGATGCCGGGTGGGACGCTAAAGGTATTGAACACCAGCTGAAAGTTATGCATAAAACATACGCAGCGGCGTGTAATGTAACGGATGACGACAGAAATATGAAGACACTTGCCGCACGGAGGATTGTCGGGAAAATCGTAGCTACTTACCAGAAACAAAGAAGCGCGGTTGTTTATCCCGGCGGGAAAACGTTGCGGTTATGGTTAAAAGTATCCTCCCCGGAGTGGTGTGATATTATCATTGCAGAAAATATTGTGTGTGAACGCCTGAACCTTAGTCTTACTCAGGAGAATATGTACACCCTAAAAAATTATGTATTAAGCTTAAACGAGCAGTTTATACAAAAAATTGTATTTGAACTTCCCCCCTACATACCCGAGCGCAGTATACGTGAGTACCAAATAATTGTTCACGATTTAATCTCCGCGGGTATGCGTTCATGGGTGGTAAACAATCCCGGGCATCTAGGGTTTTTTAAGGGTATAACGGAATTAAACCTGACTTCCGGTCCGTTTATGTACTGCCTGAATCCTGTCACTGCGCAGTGGTTAAACTCAGCCGGTATCAGCGCGTATACAACTTCCTGGGAGGATGAGTACGCTAATATTCAAGCATTAACTAAATATGTTACCCCTGGAAATTTAGTTGTTTATCTTTACGGATACCCGGTGATTGCGCGGACACGTATGAAGTATGGCGGTATTGAAAACATAAAGGTAACTGATAAACTTAACCGTGACAAGTTCCGTACTGTAACCGAGGGAGATACAGTAATACTTCTTCCGCAGGTGCCGGTATCGCTGTTTCATTTACGTGATAGTTTTAAGTTATTGGGTATTAGTAACTATGGAATAGACCTTTCATACACCGTTCCTTCTAAAGAATACTTGCATCAGTTACTTGATGTATACAAAAGAAACGCGCGGGTAAGCGGCAGCGGCGGGAGCGAGTTTAATTATACCCGCGGGTTAAGATAACACTTTTTTTATGCGTAACTCAAGGTTTCTCCCCGCAGGGCAAATGTAACTACAGATCCCGCAGGAGATACAGTTTTCCGGGTTATATTTAGCGGTTAATACAGGTTTACCGTTATCAACAAGTTCCGCGATCCTGCGTACTTCCAACCCTGCGGGACAGTGTTGTGTACAAGAATTGCACCGGGAACACAACGGCGATTCTTTATACCTCGGCATTGATGCGATAGAGATAAAATTCGTTGTTTTTTCTATAACATCCCCATCCTCAACAAGCCGTGCCTGCATTGCACCGCCGCCGGTGAAAGAAATTACTGTCCCAGGATAAAGGTTGTTTACAATATTCCTGATTTTCTCCCCGAGGGTTACCTTAGCTGCATAACTTTCCTGTGTTTTAAGGTTAAGGATTGTTATAAACTTAGTCCCCGCTGTTTTGTTGAGGTATACGGCCTCATAAACCGCGAATACTGTTTGCAAGTTCAAAACCAAAAACCCTTTCTCCGCAGGAATGTCGGTAGTATTAAGTTGTGTATTAAAGACGCAGCGGATAACATTTTTTTCTGCGCCAACAGGGAAGTACTCCGGCAACTTCGTAATTCTTACCCCTGCAGGGAAGTTAAGGTCACTATTATCTTTTACCGCTAAAACTGTTTCAGTAAAAGGAACACATTTGAGTACTGCTTGTATGCCTTTATTAATTTCCACAGAGTACTTATGCAATAACCATTTGTCATGCACTAACCCGGGATCGCATTCCGCAGCGTTAATAACAAAAAATTTTGTTTTTACGTTTGAATGTATAACCGCACCAATTTTTTGGCTTACAGAAAAAGCAGCACCGCCGCAGCCATAGACATAATTTTCTTTTATGCGCTGCAGAATATCACATATCTGTAGGTTATCGAGACTTTCCTCACGGTAGTTTTGCGTATCCGGTTTTGTTAAGTCCGCAAATTTTGTTGTATTGATATTGTATGGCAGTAAACTTTTTATCCTCAACTTTTTGTATCCCCGCCCTGGTTTTCTCTCAGGGATACAATCATCGAGTATACGGGATAACGCGTTGAAGGTTAGTATAGAAACTGAAAATACAAATAATGAGTTGCTTAGCAATAAGGGCACGATTCCAGCTGTGAAACCTGTGAGTAATCCCACAGTTTTTTTGTGTGTTACAGTCACGGGGTCGGTTATCACAAGGCATCCAAAAAACAAAATACCGTATGAAATCAAAGTGTTAACACTGAAATTATTGCTAAACACCAAAAATGCGGACATCCCGCTTATCAACCCAACCGCAGCGTATGGGCGTGATAATATAAACGGTAATGATAACACGCTTGCAGCTAAGATCCAGTAGGACCAGTTAAACATCGGGAAGTTAAGCTTATAAAAAAAACTTATTATTGCCAAACCCGCAAGTGCAGGGTTTACCGCATTTTTACCGGTACCACCCCACACGTGCTTACCTAACACAAGCGCCGCGGTAATCCCGGTGATTCGCCATCCCAGCGGCACCCCAGGGGTTAATACCTGCAGAATTGCGGTGGTAACCCCTGCGGATACTGCGCAGGTTATCTGTTTATAACGTATAAAATTCAGTATAACATCAATCCCGAGCGCAGTAATAAGGACTACAATAAAATTCAAGAGTTCTTGCGGCGATTTTATCCA